>JALVMZ010000121.1 GCA_027032655.1 Desulfobacteraceae bacterium | reverse complement strand
CCATGACATCAAGGGAATTAAAGGCGGATAAACTGAAGCAGATAGGCATATACAACACAGTGGTTCAGATACCTTTTGACTTTCCCAAAAGACCAAAGGGAGGTGACCCTGATGACAAAAAGAGATACTTAAATGAGCTTGAAGTGCATGATCAAAGGACCGGTGAACTTTTACTGCCACAGGCACTCAGAATAGCAACCATGGAAAAGGAGCAGATACCTGCCCTGAAGGAAATTCCTCATTTAGTTGAAGAAAAGGAGATGTTCGACGAGGTTAACAGGAGAAAAAATCCTGAAAATTACTCCCATATAATTGGCAAGTCCCTTAAAAAGGTGAAAGAAGAGATAACCAGACTTGGAAGGCCCCTTGCCCCCCAGTCCATTGAGGCACTGGAGGAACTGTTCAGGGACTCTGCTTCAGGGACATTCAATGAATGGGAATTTGCTGAAAAGGAGGGACAAGCAGACTCCAGACTTTACAGAGACCCAAGGTTCAGGGAAGGGCTTATTTCAACCCTTGAGCAGAGGGTCCCTGACTTTAGGATATAGCTATTATGAGACAGCCAATTTTCAAAGGTCTTATATGGTGAGAGCTTTGCAAAAATGATTTATATTTATTCCATTTGTCATCCTAAGGGTGTCTGGTATAATCTTCTCTGTCATCCTGAGGGTGTCTGGTATAATCTTCTCTGTCATCCTGAGGGTGTCTTTCAGACACCCGAAGGATCTATGAGATGCTTCAGGGCTTCGCCCCTCAGCATGACGGATAAGGTTATACATTGATATATCATTTAATTGAGTTTTCCAAAGTCTCATACTTTAAGAATAAAAAGGTGGTATTGTATTATCTTGCAAATATCTTAAAAAAGGAGGAATTGTTTTATGAGAGAATATGACATGTTTAAGGTGCATCCAAACATGCCAAAAAGGGTGAGACTTGCTGACATCACTGTGCGGGATGGTTTTCAGCATGAAGAGATATGGATACCCACAGAGGCAAAGATCTATTATTTACAGGAGCTCGCCTTTGCAGGTGTCAGGAGAATGGAGGCAACAAACCTGGGCAACCCCAGGATCATGCCCCAGTTCAGGGATGCTGAAGAGGTATTAAAAGGAATAAGAAGCGATATATTCCACAAACGCCTGCAAAAAAGGGGGATAAATCCAGATGATATTGAGTGGACTGCGGTAACAATACGGGAATCTGCTGTGGATAGAGCCATTGAGTTGAAGCAGAAAGGATACGGCCCTGACAGGGTGCTCATGATGGTATCCACTGATGAACAGCACCACTTCGCCAACAGTGGAACCACCCTTCCTGAATACTGGAAAGAAGCAGAACGCTGTATCAAAAAATGTAAGGATGCCGGCATAAAGATGTGTGGAACAGTTAGCACCATATGGGGAAGTCCCATATCAGGTCCCACCAGGTTTGAAGATGCAATTGAATTTACCAAGAGGTGGCTCAGCATTGGTGCAGATGATATTGAACATGCAGATCATGATGGTTCTGCACCACCGGACCAGGTATATCGTTATTTTTCCATGGTGCTGGATGAGATTCCCAATCCAGATCTCCATGTTGCACACTTTCATGTAACCCGGGGCTGGGGACTTGCAAATGTGCTTGCTGCACTTCAGGCAGGTATTGAGATATTTGAAGGAACGCTTGGCGGACTTGGTGGTCAACCTGCCAATTTCTTAGACAGGGTTCCTATTCCAGGAACAGGGGCATATTATTATAAGGACCCCAACCAGGTGGGACTTGTATCCTTTGAGGATATGTGTGTAATGCTGGATGAAATGGGAATTGACATCGGCGGTATAAACATAGACAGGATACTTGAACTTGGGAAGATGATGGAAAGGACCATTGGAAGAAGATTGAGGTCTGAATCCATCCTGAACGGAAGAATACCAAAAGAGCCAAGAGAAGAATTCAAAAGACCTGGCCTTTCAAAAAGAAAAGAAAAGCTGGGGGAAAGACCGGATCAGATAATTCCAGATGGATGGCCTGAAAAGGCTGAAGTGCCTGCGCACTTACTTAAAAGAGGTTAATGGGATTCTATTATAAAG
>JALVMZ010000120.1 GCA_027032655.1 Desulfobacteraceae bacterium | reverse complement strand
CAACTATATTGCTTGACCACGGGACTAATTTTTGATAGGGAATCATCACAAAATTCAATCTTCAAATCTTATTATCAGGATAAGATAAATAATCCACAACAAAGGAGGAATTGATTATGCCATATGATGCAACAAAAATGAAGGACTGGCAGATTTCAGATGCTGCGGAAAAGAACATGCCATCCCCTGACGAGTGGAGGGAGAGGCTGGGACTGCAAAAAAATGAGGTGATACCCTATGGAAGGCTGTGCAAACTGGATTTCATGAAGATTATGAAGAGGCTTGAGAAGAAAAAGGACGGTAAATACATTGAAGTCACAGCAATCACCCCCACACCTCTTGGGGAGGGCAAAAGCACCACATCCATAGGCCTCATGGAAGGCATGGGAAAGCTGGGGCTTAATGTGGGTGGTGCATTGAGACAGCCATCAGGTGGACCCACCATGAATATCAAGGGGACAGCCGCGGGTGGTGGAAATGCACTTCTAATTCCCATGACTGAATTCTCAATGGGTCTTACGGGCGACATCAATGATATTATGAATGCCCATAATCTGGCCATGGTGGCCCTTACAGCCAGAATGCAGCATGAAAGGAATTATACTGATGAGCAGTTAAGAAGGCTTACCAAGATGAAAAGGCTCAATGTGGATCCCACCAGAGTTGAATTTGGCTGGGTGATTGACTTCTGTGCACAGAGCTTGAGGAACATAGTTATCGGGCTTGGCGGCAGAATGGATGGATTCACCATGATGTCAAAGTTTGGGATAGCTGTATCATCTGAGCTAATGGCAATTCTTTCCATTGTAACAGACCTGAAAGATTTAAGGAAACGTCTGGGAGAGATAACCCTTGCATTTGATAAGACCGGGAAACCCATTTATACAAAGGACCTGGAAGTGGATGGTGCCATGTGTGCCTGGATGAGAAATACCATCAATCCCACCCTCATGAGCACTGTGGAATATCAACCATGTATGGTGCATGCAGGTCCATTTGCAAACATAGCAGTGGGTCAGTCATCAATCATTGCGGATAGAATCGGACTTAAATTATTCGACTATCATATTACAGAGAGCGGTTTTGGAGCAGACATCGGATTTGAGAAATTCTGGAATGTGAAGTGCAGATTCAGCGGCCTTAAACCTCATGTATCAGTGCTTACAACAACTATAAGGGCACTTAAGATGCATGGAGGAGGTCCAAAGGTTGTGGCAGGTCTTCCACTCGACCCAGCATACACCAAGGAGAACCTGAAGCTTCTGGAAGCAGGTATCCCCAATATGCTCCATCACATAAAGACCATCAGAAAGGCAGGAATAAATCCTGTTGTGTGTATAAATGCATTCCATACAGATACCAAAGATGAAATCAAGCTGGTAAGAAAATATGCCGAAGAGGCAGGTGCAAGATGTGCAGTATCCGAGCACTGGGCAAAGGGAGGCGAAGGCGCAATCGAATTTGCAGAGGCAGTTAAAGAGGCATGTGATGAGAAAACAAGGTTCAAGTTCCTCTATCCCCTTGAGATGAAACTGAGAGACAGGGTGGAGAAGATAGCAAAGGTGGTATATGGTGCAAAGGGTGTTGCATGGACACCGGAGGCAGAGGCAAAGGCAAAGATGCTGGAGAGCGACCCCAAATATGCAGACTTTGCCACCATGATGGTAAAGACACACCTCAGCCTGAGTCATGACCCGGCTCTCAAAGGCGTCCCAAAAGGCTGGATACTGCCTATCAGGGATGTGCTTATCTATTCAGGTGCCAAATTCCTCTGTCCATGTGCGGGAACAATAAGTCTCATGCCAGGGACAAGCTCAAATCCAGCATTCAGAAGGGTTGATGTGGATGTGAGAACAGGAAAGGTAAAAGGGCTGTTCTAAACAGTCTTTCAATTTAATCTGCTCTAAGGGCGTCCCCTTTCTGGGACGCCCTTAATTTTACATAACGGTTCATCTCCATATTGTTTGACGAAATATATTTTTAACTGATGGAAATGATTATCATTGTAGCAAAATATATTATTAATGAAAATTCTATCAAATCAGGTGGATGGTATCAACATTTCGCGGCTTTATCAG
>JALVMZ010000119.1 GCA_027032655.1 Desulfobacteraceae bacterium | reverse complement strand
AGACGGTTGATTCAATAAAGCAGGCCATTGAAGAGGCAGAGGTTATGGCTGATTATGAGATTAATTCAGTTTACACGGGCATTGCAGGGGGACACATAAAAGGATTCAATAGTCATGGTGTGATACCGCTGAAAGATAGAGAAGTGACAAAAAAGGATATTGAGAGGGTGATTGAGGCAGCAAGTGCAGTGGCCATACCAATGGATAGAGAGGTGATTCATATACTTGTTCAGGAGTTCCTTGTAGATGAGCAGGATGGGATTATGGATCCTTTAGGGATGTCAGGAGTTCGTCTTGAGGCAAAGGTTCATATAGTAACGGGAGCTGTCACTTCTGCTCAGAATATCATAAAATGTGTGAACCGGGCTGGTCTTGATGTGTATGATATTGTGCTGGAGTCCCTTGCATCAAGTGAAGCGGTGCTTACAGACGAAGAGAAGAATCTTGGAGTGGCATTAATAGATTTTGGTGGTGGGACAACGGATATGGCAGTTTTTTCAAGAAAGACAATAAAACATACATCTGTTCTTACCTTAGGAGGTGATAATCTCACATATGATCTTTCCATAGGGCTTAGAACTCCCCTTACTGAAGCGGAGAAGATAAAGATTAAATATGGATGTGGAAAACAATCCCTGGTGGGAAAAGAAGAGACTGTGGAGGTTCCTGGTGTTGGCGGAAGAAAACCGAGGAAGATCTCAAGGCATTTACTTTCTGAGATTTTAGAGCCAAGGGTTGAAGAGATATTCACCTTGATTCATGATGACCTGGTAAGATCCGGCTATGATGGTATGATAAATGCAGGTGTTGTAATAACAGGGGGGTCTTCAGAACTTCCCGGTGTTCCTGAGGTAGCTGAAGATGTCTTTAATGTCCCTGCCAGAGTTGGATATCCAGAGGGTATTAAGGGATTGGTTGAAATTGTGAATAAACCCATGTATGCCACTGGAGTTGGACTTGTCCTCTATGGAGCAAAGAGGCTCAGGAAAGGTAAACGCTTCAGGATAAGAGATACCAATATATTCTCAAAAGTTATGGAGAGGATGAAAAGATGGTTTAAGGATATAGTATGATAATAATTTTATAAATTAATTTAAAAGAAGAATATCAATTTTATTTAAAAGGAGGGATTATATGAAGTTTGAATTTGTAGAGAGTAGGGAAGATAGATACAATGCAAAGATAAAGGTTATTGGCATTGGAGGAGGTGGAGGGAATGCCATCAACAATATGATATCTTCCAAGTTAAAGGGGGTTGAGTTTATCACGGCAAATACCGATATTCAGGCCCTGGAGAAATCCGCATGTTCATATAAGATTCAGCTTGGTCCCACGCTCACGAGGGGGCTGGGGGCAGGTTCTGATCCTGAAATTGGGCGAGCTGCTGCAGAGGAGAGTGAGGGTGAACTGCGCGAGGCATTAAGTGGTGCAGATATGACCTTTATAACTGCAGGTATGGGAGGAGGAACAGGGACAGGAGCATCCCAGATTGTTGCGCGAATTGCAAAGGAGCAGGGAGCTCTCACTGTGGCTGTGGTGACAAAGCCCTTTAAATTTGAGGGAGAGAAGAGAATGAAAAGGGCAATGGAAGGTATCAAGGCACTGAAGGAGGAGGTGGACACACTTATAGTAATACCAAATGAGAGGTTGAAACACCTTGCGGAGAAGAATACCACATTCAAAGAACTGATTGTCAAAGCAGATGAGGTTCTCCTTCAGGCAGTAAAGGGAATATCAGATTTGATAATGAGTGAGGGATTTATAAATCTTGATTTTGCAGATGTAAAAAAGGTGATGGAGCAGATGGGGACCGCCATTATGGGAACTGGAAGGGCAAGCGGCCAGAATCGTGCACTTGAAGCAGCAGAGAAGGCTATTAACAGCCCACTCCTTGAAGACATGTCAATAAGAGGTGCAAAGGGTCTTCTCATGAATATAACAGGACCCTCAGATATGACCATGGAAGAGATAGATGAGGCATCAAATTATATAAAGGAGGAGGTTGATTCTGAAGCAGAAATATTCTGGGGGGTTGTCTTTGATGATACCATGAAGGATGAGATTCAGATTACAGTAATAGC
>JALVMZ010000118.1 GCA_027032655.1 Desulfobacteraceae bacterium | reverse complement strand
AAAAACTTCTTTGTTTTATTTAACAAGTTCAACTCCTTTTTTAAAAAAAGCAGGCCAGGGAGGACTTGAACCCCCAGCCCTCGGTTTTGGAGACCGACGCTCTACCAATTGAGCTACTGGCCTACTTTGATTCCTTGTGGAGAGTATGCTTCCCACAAGTAGGGCAAAACTTCTTTAATTCAAGTTTCCCTTTACTGTTTTTTCTATTTCTTGTTGTAGTATAGTTCTTGTTTTTACATACGGTGCATTTCAAGTGAACTATAATTCTATTGTCTGCCATTATATATGAACCTCTTATTCTATGATTTCGGTAACCGAGCCGGCACCTATTGTTCTTCCACCTTCTCTAATAGCGAATCTCAATCCTTTTTCCATGGCTATCGGCTTTATCAAACTTATCTCCATCTCAGTATTGTCTCCGGGAAGTACCATCTTTACTCCTTCAGGTAAAATTACCTCTCCCGTTACATCTGTCGTCCTAAAGTAAAACTGAGGCCTGTAACCGCTGTAAAAAGGGGTGTGTCTTCCTCCCTCCTCTTTCTTCAATACATATACCTCTGCCTTAAACTTAGTATGCGGTGTTATCGTTCCCGGTGCCGCCAATACCATTCCTCTCTCTACCTCATCCTTATCTGTCCCTCTCAACAATACTCCTACATTATCTCCTGCCATTCCTTCATCCAACAGCTTCCTGAACATCTCCACTCCCGTCACTACCTTCTTCCTCGTCTCTCTTATACCTACTATCTCTACCTCTTCTCCTACCTTCACTATTCCTCTCTCTATCCTTCCCGTAACTACCGTCCCTCTTCCGCTTATACTGAATATATCCTCTATCGGCATCAAAAACGGCTTGTCTACATCTCTCTTCGGCTCCGGTATATAGCTATCCAATGCATCTGCTAACTCCCATATAGCCTTATATGCTTCATCATCAGGATTATCACTCTCCGTCTCCAATACCTTCAACGCACTTCCCTTTACCACAGGTATCTCATCTCCGGGAAATCCGTAATCACTCAATAACTCTCTTACCTCTAACTCCACCAATTCCAATATCTCTTCATCATCCACCATGTCCACTTTGTTCAAAAATACAACTATTGCAGGAACATTAACCTGTCTCGCCAACAATATGTGCTCTCTCGTCTGCGGCATCGGTCCGTCAGTCGCTGCCACTACCAATATCGCTCCGTCCATCTGCGCAGCTCCAGTTATCATGTTCTTTACATAGTCCGCGTGTCCCGGACAATCTATATGAGCATAGTGCCTCTTGTCCGTCTCATACTCAACATGCGCTATCTGTATCGTTATTCCTCTCGCTTTCTCCTCAGGAGCATTATCAATGCTCCAAAAATCTCTGTACTCTACATTCGGATGCTTCATATGTAATACTTTCGTTATTGCTGCTGTCAATGTCGTCTTCCCGTGGTCTACGTGACCTATCGTTCCAACATTTAAATGCGGCTTCGTTCTCTCAAATTTCTCCTTCGCCATTTTATTACCTCCTATCTGCTATCATATTATAATAACCAGGAATAATCTTCTCCGCTCTTTCGGGAGAAACTTCCTTATAATGTAAAAATTCCATAATAAAATTACCTCTTCCTTGTGTTAATGTTCTTAAAGCCGATGCGTATCCGAACATTTCGGATAAGGGAACTTCCGCATCAATAACGGCAAATCTTGATTTCATAACCATTCGGCCAATCTTAGCCTTTCTTGAATTAAGATCTCCCATTACATCTCCGACATAAGATTCGGGAAGTGTAATCTCAACCTTCATAATAGGTTCTAGTAAAACCGGATGTGCTTTTTTCGCAGCTTCTTTAAATGCCATTGATGCTGCAACTTTAAATGCCATCTCCGATGAATCCACTTCGTGGTATGATCCATCGAACACTGACACTTCAACATCAACAACAGGATATCCCGCAAGGACTCCCGAATCAAGAGCTTCTTTAACTCCACCTTCAATAGCGGAAATATATTCCTTAGGTATAACCCCTTTCGTAATATTATCTTTAAATAAAAAACCGGAACCTCTTTCTCCCGGACTAACCCTAAGCCATACATGACCGTAC
>JALVMZ010000117.1 GCA_027032655.1 Desulfobacteraceae bacterium | reverse complement strand
GACCCAGGGAAGGGCCTAAAAGAGAGCAAACACCTCCCCTTCCAGAGGTAAACTTTAATTCCCTGATTATGAGCCTGAGTTCATCGGCATTGATTCACTTAGGAGAGATAGAGGACCCACATACCGGTCAGAAAAAGAAAGACATACCCCTTGCAAAACACGCTATAGACACCATTGCCATGTTAAAGGAAAAGACAAAGGGGAATCTAACCCAGGAAGAGGAGAGATTTCTGGATAGTGTGCTGGCTGATCTCAGATGGAGATTTGTTAAGGCAGCAGAGAAATAAGTAAAGGGAGGACAATATGAAATTAAGTAAGAAATACCTTATTTTTTGGAGTATCATATGCATACTTGCTGGTGCATCTCTTTCAGCAATTTTAATTAATATGGTATCGGCCCATGCAGAAATAAGACCTCAGGTCCCGGGGTCTTTTTCCCCTCTTGTTAAATCAGTAAGGGATTCCGTAGTGAATATCAGCACAGTGAAGGTCATCAAAGGAACTGGAATATTTCAATTTAAGAGCCCTTTTGGACCAGGAGACCCGTTTCATGACTTCTTTGAACGTTTCTTTGGTAATCAGATACCAAGGGAATACAGGCAGAAAAGCCTTGGCACAGGCTTTATTATAGATAAAGAGGGTTATATCCTCACAAATAATCATGTAGTGGAAAAGACAGATGAGATCAAGGTCAGGCTTTCCAATGATAAGGAATACAAGGCCAAGATTGTGGGGAGGGATCCAAAGACAGATCTGGCTCTCATCAAGATAAAGGCTGATGAATCCCTGAAACCCCTACCATTGGGTGATTCTGACAAACTTGAAGTGGGTGACTGGGTCATTGCCATAGGGAATCCATTCGGGCTTGGTCACACTGTAACTGCAGGTATTGTGAGTGCAAAGTATCGTCACTTAGGCATGGGGTCCTATGAGAATTTTATTCAAACCGATGCCTCAATAAACCCTGGAAACAGCGGTGGTCCTTTACTGGATATGAATGGTAAAGTGGTTGGTATTAACACCGCCATATTTACCCAGAGTGGTGGGAGTATAGGGATCGGCTTTGCCATTCCCATTAATATGGCAAAATCCCTGTTGCCTCAACTCAAAAAGGGGAAGGTGATAAGAGGATGGCTGGGTGTTATGATTCAGAAGATAACACCTGAACTCATGGAAAAGCTGGGGCTTAAGAGCACAGCAGGTGCGCTTGTTGCAGATGTAACAAAAGGAGGCCCTGCTGATAAGGCAGGGATAAAGAGGGGTGATGTAATAATTCGCTATAATGGAAGACTTATCAGGGAGATGAATGAATTACCCTTCCTGGTTGCATCCACCCCTGTGGGAAAAATTGTGGATGTTGAAGTATTAAGAAAAGGCAAAAAGAGAGTATTTAAGGTTAAGATAGGAAAACTCCAGGAAAAAGAACAGAAAGAGGCTATGGCAGAGAAAACCGTTAAGCTGGGGATGAGAGTGGAGGAGATAAATCCTGAGCTCAGGCAGAGGTTTGGTATTACAGAAAAGAAGGGAGTAGTGGTGGTTGATGTTGATAGATTCTCACCTGCATATGAAGCCGGTATAAGGAAAGGGGATATAATCCTTGAGATAGACCAAAAACCGGTCAAAGACCTGAATGATTATGTAAAAATGATAAATAAATATAAAAAGGGAGATACCATATTATTTCTCATCAAAAGGGGAGGTAATACCATATATCTGACCTTAAAAGTTGAAAAATAGCTTATAAATGGATTTTTATGGTTACGAAAACAGTGAGATGAAATACAGTATCCAGGCCCCTGCAAAGCTGAATATACTTTTAAAGGTGCTTGGTAAAAGACCGGATGGATATCACAACATATTATCAGTGATGATTCCGGTTAATCTATTTGATGATATAGAGCTTCGAAAAACTGACGAGCATAACAATATTGATATCACCTGTGATAATGAAAAAATACCAAAGGGTGAGGACAATCTAATCTATAAGGCAATAAAGCTGTATCTCAAAGAAACAGGATTTAAACAGGGTTTCCACATACTGTTAAATAAAAGAATTCCCATCTGTGCAGGCCTGGGGGGAGGAAGTAG
>JALVMZ010000116.1 GCA_027032655.1 Desulfobacteraceae bacterium | reverse complement strand
ATATATGGTATCTTCTTTAATGCCTTTCTAAAGCTCGTGGCGCCGGGCAGTGTGTATGCAGGATTGGAAGAAAATACCATTAAAAGCTCCACAGGACTCTGCTTGCTTTCAGCAACAATCTTTCCAAATATATGAGCGAGAGAGCCTGATAATGGATACCTTTTTCCACCTGCCTTATCAATCCTGGGTTTATTCAATCCTTCAAGGTTTATCTGATCCAGCTCCACTTCTGGCAATGGGCTAAGGGGTAATGGATCAAGAATGATAACACCGCCTGGCATATTAATATTGCCTTTCAGGGCATTTAGAGCCAGGACAGACATGAATTCTAATACACTTCCACTCATATCACCTTTACCCTTGCCACAAACTGCCACAGGGTATTTTGCAGATGAAAACTCATTTGCAAGCCTTATTATCAGCCCCTTGCTAAGTCCGGTAATCCTTGATACCTTCTCCGGGGAATAATCCTTTAGAACAAGAGTCTTAAATCCCATGTGAGATGTTCCATCTTCGGAAAACCAGTCTTCAAAACCAAAGGTATAATTTTCCACAAATTCCCTGTTATATTTCCCCTCTTTTATCATTACATGGGCCATACCCAGGGCCAGTGCAGACTCTGTTCCAGGTCTAACAGGAATCCAGTCAGTTGCCTTTGAAGCAGTATTGGACCCCCTCGGTTCCACCTGAACAATCTTTACCTTATTTTTCCTGGAATCGCTGTGCCACAAACCCCAGGCATTGAGCATCCTGCCTGGTGCACCCCAACCATCTATAAGCCCGGAGCCAAAGCTCAATATAAAATCCGAGTTTTCAAGGTCAAATGCCATTGGGCCATTAGAGCCCATCATGAGTTGAGATGCTGTGGAGTAAGCATCCTCCATGGATGGCATACGAATATAATTGGGACTTCCTATTGCCTTAATAAACCTTTCTATCAGCAAAGACATGGTAGTGCCTGACCTGTATCCGTCAATTCCTGCTATTGCCTCTGGTCTTCCACTTTCTCTTATCTTTTTAATCCTGGATGAAAGCTCTCCTATAGCCTCCTGCCATGTTATCTCCTTAAACTTGCCTGATCCCCTGGGTCCCACTCTTTTCATTGGGGATATAAATCTGCAATCCTCATTGTATAGGAGCTGAAGCCCCCCGGCTCCCATGGGACATATTCCACCAGGGTTTACAGGATAATCTGTTCTTCCCTCAATCTTAACAGCCCTTTTGTCAACCATCCTGACTGAGATTCCACATCCACCCGGGCACAGGGTGCACACTGAAGTCTCGTAATGGAATTTACCTCGCTGTGGGACTGGAACCCATGGCCAGTTCTGGGTCCATATGGCAATGTCATCTGTAAGTTTCCATGGCAATGGAGTCGCATGGATACCTGCAACCCCTCCAAGGACCAGCTTTATAAAATTTCTTCTATTGAGTTCCATTGGTCTCCTTCCCCTTTATTTATGACAGACTAAACAGGCATTATTTTCTTCATGACCTGACCTGGTATGACACTCTGCACAATCGTCCATCTTCATCCGATCCCAGGTATGAAACTTCCATCCTGAGATATGTTTTCCCCATATATTTCTGCTGTAACCAGTTATACGATTCTTCTCAAAAGGCGGAAGCTTATTTAATTTTCCATGATTTCCATGGCAAACACCACACTGAATCTTTGCCATCTTGACATGGGCTATGTGCGGGAAAAAAACACAATCCGGCTGTCTGTAATAGGAGAGCCAGGACACCTCTTTTTCATTGGCCACATATCTGGTTAAGAATCTCTTCTCCTCGGGATTGTCCCCAAGGGGCGAATCTGGATCATCATGGCATTCCATACACTTTTCAAGTTTTGGTATCCCTGCAAATGTCCCGTCCTCTCTGAATTCATGACAGTAAGTGCATTTTTCAAGTTCAGTTTCTCCTTCAATCTCCACTCTGTCTGGATTTAAATGAATCGCGTGACTGAAATTAATGGGCTGAGGCTGTGAGCTATAAAGCACCATGGGGAATATTATCCAGCCCACAATTAATGCAGGAATAAGGCCAGCCAGAAAAAATAGCCAGCCTTCAAGGGTAAATGGTGGAA
>JALVMZ010000115.1:928-2090 GCA_027032655.1 Desulfobacteraceae bacterium | reverse complement strand
AAATCAATGGGGTCAATTCCCAGTTCCTCTGCGATAATATCAAGCTGCTGCTCCCATGCTGCCCTTGCTGCCACGCCTCCATGACCTCTCTGGGCACCACATGCGGGTTTATTGGTATAGACCCTGTATCCATCATATTTCATGTTTGGTAGTCTATATGGTGCAGCAAGCAGAGAGCCTGCATAATACACAGTTGCAATTCCAAAGCTGGCATAGGCACCACCCTCTAAATAGCATTCATTTTTAAGTGCAACTAAGGTTCCGTCCTTTTTTACCCCTGTTGTAAGTATATGGGTAAACTGATGCCGTGCCCTGCTATACATAAATACCTGCTCTCTTGTATAGTTCATCTTTACTGGCTTCCCTGTTTTCATGGAAAGGAGGCATGCACTTAGCTCCAGTGGGCTTGCCGCTGCCTTGGGGCCAAACCCACCCCCCACACAGGGTTTTATTACCCTGACCTTTCCCACAGGAATACCCAGGACCATGGCCACTGTCCTCTGGACATAGTGAGGAACCTGAGTGGATGTATAAAGGGTTAAATGCCCTGTTATATGGTAATCAGCAATGCATCCATTTGGCTCAAGAAAGGCGGCATCCTGTCTCTTATTTACAAACCTATCGGTTCGGACCAGATCACATTCCTTAAAAGCAGATTCCACATCACCGAATTCCTGATGCACCTCTGCACAGATATTCCTGGGATACTCCTCATGGATTACAGGGGCACCTTCTGCCATTGCCTCTTCAGGTGTAAATACTGCGGGAAGTTCCTCATAGTCCACTTTTATAAGAGATACTGCCTCAAGAGCAGTTTCAAGATCAACCGCTGCAACTGCTGCTATTTCATCCCCCACATATCGGACCTTATCGTGACAGAAAAGGGTCTCATCATACCTTGCAGGGCTTACCCCGTATTTTACAAGTCCAGCATCCTTTGCAGTTACCACTGCCTTTACCCCCGGAAGCCTCTCTGCCCTTGATGTATCAATATTTAATATCCTTGCATGGGGCAGGGGGCTCTGAAGAAGTGCTCCATAAAGCATCCCGGGCAGTTTCATGTCATCTATATATATGGCCCTTCCTCTTGATTTATCAGGTGCATCAAGCCTTGGTGCCCTTTTATTTATAACACTGTATTGCATAGTTCATTATCTCCTTT
>JALVMZ010000115.1:0-918 GCA_027032655.1 Desulfobacteraceae bacterium | reverse complement strand
ATTTATTTATTGTTCTGGAGGCCTCTTCCACAGCATCAATTATCTTCTGATAACCCGTGCATCTGCACAGATTGCCTGATAGCGCCTCCCTTATCTGGTCTCTTCCGAGTCTTGGATTCTTATCCAGAAGCGCTTTTGCTGATAGTATCATACCCGGGGTGCAGAATCCGCACTGTATTGCCCCTGCATCCACAAATGCCTTCTGTAATGGATGAAGCTCACCATCCTGTTCAATACCCTCTATGGTGGTAATCTCCCTTCCATCGGCACGAACTGCAAGCACTAAGCAGGAATTTACAGGCCGCCCATCCATCAGCACTGTGCAAGCACCACAATCGCCAAGGTCACAGCCCACCTTTGTGCCAGTGAGACCCAGTTCATATCTGAGCAGTTGTGCCAGTGTGGTTCTTGGCTCCACCAGCAATTCATATTCTTTTCCATTTATTTTTGTTTTAATCTGCTTTTTCATCTTTATTCTCCTGCCTTAATATAATCAATGGCCTGTTTAAGCGCCCTTTTGGTGAGCACCCTTACCATCTCCCTGCGATACCCGGCTGAGGCCCTGAAATCATCTATGGGTTTACTATCTTCTGAAGCAAGCCTTCCAGCCTCCTCAAACAACTTATCTGATGGTCTCTCCCCAATCAATACTTCCTCTGCTGATGGCGACCTCAAAGGAACAGGTCCAACAGCACCCATTACTATCCTTGCAGATGAAATGGCACCATCACTCTCATCAAGGGAGATGAATACGGCTATATTTACTATGGATATCTCAAGCGCCTTTCTGAGGCCAAGCTTTATATATGCACTACCGGAGTTTTCCGGCGGAGAAGGTATAATAATCTCTTTAAGTATTTCATGGGGCTCAATAACCGTTTCACCGGGGCCGGTAAAAAATTCATCAAGGGGAATGAC
>JALVMZ010000114.1 GCA_027032655.1 Desulfobacteraceae bacterium | reverse complement strand
GCTCCAGTTATACGTGTCTCTGATAAGATAAAGTGCTCTCAACAGGTCCTTCAAACGTTTCCGCTTTATTATTCGCCCGATATTCAGAATTTTCAAATCCTCATCCCTGTGTATCCTGTCGTAATCGAACCTGTGGATATCGAAGGAAGTGTATGCAATGGCAGTCCTCTTCGCTCCCATACGCCTGGCATGGGCTTCTGCCAGAGAGTTAGCTGCAACAACATATTCAGCATGGGAATAGGAATACCTTCTTAATAGATATCGAATTGGGATTAGAAATCTCGAGCCGCCCCGGAGGGACACCGCTCCTGACCAGATTATATAAGGCTTACCTGTGCGCAATGCCTTTATCACAATATTGATTTCCACCGGACTAATCCCTCCACTAACTACAATTTTCTTATATTTATCGAGTGGGGGGATTCTTCCCGAAAGAAAGATATAACCTGGGTCGTGTTTAAATCCTAAATCGAACCGTTTCGAGTCCATAAACTGGTACTTGAACCTTGCTTTATTTAAATACGTTTCCCATCCCTTTCGCTTATCGCCTCCCATTCCAAAGAAGAAAACCTCGAGCGCACCCTCAAGCCGATAGTAAAGGGCATTAAACATACTTACCTTATGGGGAGTGGGGATGTTGGTAAATAGAGCAAACATGCTCGAAAAAGTTTAAAGGAATCTCAATGGAACCTGCTATAAAATTCCAGACCAGATGCGGTATTTCATTTTACTTTTAACCATATTCTCCCTTGGTTTCGTTCTGACCTTCACCATAAGTCCCCTGTTTGTTCCCCTATTCCTTATTTTCATCGTGGTCCTGATCCTATTACAGAATCCCAGAATAATATTGAGCCATATTCCAGAAAGCCTGCTTTTAATTCTAGTCGTAATCAAGCCATTGGTGGATATGGGATGGCGTATTTACATAGGTGGATTTAAGCTCCTGCACCTATATGCAGGTTTCGTCTATGTGTATGCTATCATCCTGTTGCTTATAAGGAGTATAAACTTCAGAAAATTCCGCTTTTATCCGCTGGTTCTGATAATGGGTTTGTACTATTTAATTCTATCGATTTTGCTCTTTATGACAACACATAGTACAATAGGAATAATAAATTACCTTATGAGAATCACTTATGGAATTCCCTTTTTCTTCGTTTTCGGCAGTTTCCTATACTATGAAAGAAGACTGGAGAAATTCCTGAAATTAACTATTATTGCACTTATCCCCGTGGTGCTAATGGGTTTTTATTTCTTACTAACTCAAAATCCCGATGGATTCCAGATAACCGGTGGGGCGGTTAAATTCTGGAGATTAAAAGGAGTATATCATGATGCTTCCGTTCTTGGGTTGAAAATGGTTCCCCTGCTGATAAGCAGCGTTTATCTTTATTACAGGTATCAAGAGAGGAAATTTCGATTCTTCTATGGAATCCTGGCCATATCTGCTCTGGTGATTCTCTTCTATACATATACCCGTGCATTCTGGATATTCGGTGGAATAATCCTTTTACTGTGGGCTTTCTGGAGAAGAAACATTTTCGTCATAATGGTAGGAATTTTACTTATCATTATGAACTGGCAAACTATTATAGAAAGATTCACTTATGCAGGTTTTACATTGGAATCTCCGTACGGGTTCAGTGGACGTGTCGCAATATGGGAATATGGAATCAATGCATTTCTTTCTTCATCCCTGTTTTCAAAACTCTTCGGTTTATTTATCTCAGGCATAATTATAACAGGCGGTTATACACATAATCAGTACCTTCAGTGGCTCATGGATGGAGGCATCGTTGGAATCCTTATAAATTCGACAATATTTGGAACATTTTTCTTTTATGCAGTAAGGAGGTTCAGGGAAGGAGATTTCAGAGCCATTCTTGCGATCTATTATCTGCTTTTAATTGCCATTACGGGCTTTTCGGCGAGTTATCTCAACGTTCCAAACGTTCAGGTCTATCTCTGGACATTTTTAGGTATCATAGCATACTCCCCTTTAAAATTAGCCCATGGCTCAAAGGGATCTAAAGAGGGCAATAGCCACGGACTGCGGGAGTACTACCACCAAAGCGATATTAATAGAGAAGAAGG
>JALVMZ010000113.1:307-6585 GCA_027032655.1 Desulfobacteraceae bacterium | reverse complement strand
CCTGATACAGTAAATCTTGCAACCTGTGACCATTCACCTTCAAGACCGTGCTCGTCCTTTGCCTTTACACGCCAGTAATAATCCCGACCCGATGAGAGTGAAGTATCCACCTGCCATGAAGTCCCATTGCTTTCACCGGATGAGACCAGATCTGTTAGATCAGGGTCATTATATATCTCAAAAAGATATTCAAGGGAGTCCATATCCGGGTCATCCGCCGGCATTGTTTTAAGGACAGGTGATGCATCATCAATTTCTTTATCCACCGGTTCCAGAGGCACAGGACTGGATGGGGGATCATTCCGTGTGTTGATAAAAAAGCTTGTCCCGGACCATGGACTGTATCCCCTGCCATCATATGCCCTCACCCTGAGAAAATAGAGCCTGTTATCCTCAAGGCTTATACCCGGATTCCATGTGGTAATGGAGCCGGATGATTCTTCCACAGGTCCAGACCTGATACATCCTGGCCCTGTAAAATCATCTGCTGTATCCAGTTCAAACAGATATGACAGATCATCAAAGTCAGGATCATGGGAGTTTTCAATTTCAAACTGCACAATTTTGGTCTGTATCTCCGCTCCTTTATCTGGATAAAGGATAGAGGGAGGAGTAGGAGGTTCCTCCTGTGTATCCACAATAAAGCATGATAGCCCTGACCATGCACTTACAAGTCCATGCTCATCCCTTGCCCTTGCACGCCACCAGTATCTGGTATTATCTTCAAGTCCCTCTGATAACTTAATTTCAGTGATGGAATTCTGACCTTCCACCTGATCATCTATTTCAAATACAGTCGCTCCGGTGGGTATATCTTTCAGGAGCTCCACTTCATAGGTGAGATGGTCCTGGTCAGGATCATTTGAATTTATGATGCTGAGAACAGGTGTTAATGTATCCACATGGGCATTATGAGGAGGAGAAAAGGGCGCAGGGGGAGAGGGTGGATCATTTTGCATGTTTACAAAAAAGCTTCCAGTGCAGTAATCACTGAAAAAAAGACCATCCCATGCCCGTGCCCTCCAGTAATATATTGTATTATCTTCAAGATCCGCTGAAACAGCGCAGGATGTGGTGCTTGCTCCCTCCGGGATATTCTCTCTTGAAAATAAGATACAGCTAAAATCACTTACAGAACTCAATTCAAATGAATATGTCAGTGTATCTCCATCTGCATCTGTGGAATTATTGATGGAGAGTATGGGCCTGGATGATGAGATATCCTCCCCAATAGAAGGGAAGTTTATTGAAGGAGCAACAGGTATGTGCTCCACAATGGTGGGATTTGAGCCCACCAGAAACTCTTCAAGGTCAGTGATTCCATCTCCATCATAGTCACCGCTTCCGTCTCTTTCGAGATTTCCAAAATATCTTATCTCCCAGGAATCCGTCATTCCATCTGAGTCAGTATCCACCCCCTGGGCCACAATTATTACAGAGACATCCATGGATGTATCATGAATGCCATCAGATGCAATAAATCTGGCCCTGTAAGAGCCTGCCTGCCCGGATTGTGGAATCCATGAAAATCTGCCCGTGCCATCTTCATTATCCTGAAATACCGCACCTGCTGGAAGTTGAGAGGCTGAGAGGGAGGGAATCTCTCCGTCGCTATCTGTGGCTCTGACAGTAAATGAGAGATATTCTCCCTCCACTCCATATGCCTCTCCAAGGTCATCAAAGACAGGGGCATTTCCATCAGAGCCACTCTTTCCAAAACATACCACATATTGACCGGTGGTATTTGTATCAAATATATTTACATAGTATCTCCAGGTATTAACCTGCTTTTCCCGGGAAAGCCATACATTCTCCGGTCTTATACGCTTCCCATCTGACCTGATTACATCCCCAAGTGCCTTTTGACCTGAAAATGGATCCTCTATCCTGATAAATATTGCACCTGTGGAGACAGGACATTGAATCGTATAATTTCCATTGTCCTGGATAAGTTCACATGAACCGGAAAGGTCAACCACATCATCCACCTGTCTATCGGATTCATATACCCTCAGTGCATCTCCATCCCTGGCAAGGAAATCCCTGATACCATCCCTGCCAGGCATATCCACCAGAACATCCTTTATCAGGGTATGGGTGTTAACCTCCTTGATTAAAGATGTCATCTCCCCTCCAAGCTCATCTGCATGGGAAAAATCAGCATCAAATTCAACGAATCTTCCACAAAGGGATGCAGTCATATCCCACCTGGCAACCGCACACTTACCAGGTCCTATGTCTCCAAAATCAATAAGAAGACTCTTCTGGGCTTCCTCTCCATTTATCATTGAACCAATAATCTTGAAATCCACCAGAAGACCCTGCTCATTATCAACAATCACTGGTTGTGCAGATTTAATCTTAAGATCCCTGGCAATCCCATAACCATTATTTGTCACCATAACACCCAGAGGGAAGGGTATTGGTTCTTCCTTTTCAGGTGTAAAAGGGTCATCACCATAAACTTCATAGGGAAGAAAATAATCCAGGGTTATCTCGGGCATGGATTTAACCACGATATAGTCAGGGGAGACCTCCATGCTCTGCTCATCACCACCAACCTTATAGGACAGCCTGGCCCCCACATAATAAAGTGCCCCTTCCGGACTTCCTTCAGCAGAACCGGGAGCAGGTATGATCAACCAGTGTATATCTGCCGATGATTCTGGAAGAACAGCACCACCACCATTCACATCATTAATACCCGTCAGGGAATCAACGCGGACAAAGAACAGGGAATCAGTATCATCAGGATCGCTGCTAATGCGGACATTATTCCCTTCGGAGTCCTTTATCATCACATCCACCTTTATATTCTCAAGACTTATATGGGAAAGACCATTGGTAATCTTCATATGGGCATCAAATGCCTGCCTCTCCAGAGTCATCTCCTGCTTTATCTCTATCCGCACCCTGGCACATAGAGAATCTTCTGCTCCATAGAGGCTCCTGCCAGGGATAAATAAGGACAGAAAAACCAGTGTAATCATTAACCGGTAATTTGATCTTACACCTTTCATCATCCTACAAGGCCCTCTTTAATACATAGCTTTATTAATCCATGCTCGTTCATATGCACCTGATTTGAATCATATTTCCAAGAACTCTATGGGTTATCAGGACTCCCTTTTCAGAAACCCAGTTATTAATAAATTTCAATTTATATTAATATGGCAAGATATGTGCCAGATTATAAAAAATGGGGATTAAAATGGCCCTCTTCCCGATTAGACCTCTGTAAGCCATTGAAATATATAACTTTTTAGCGGCATCAAAAAACAAGGAAAAGGGGTTTTTCTGGCTGATTATACAGGGGTTTCCCTTTAAAAATATAGACCCATGCACATGATTCTGTGCACTTTAATTTTATAATGATATCAATATATTGGATGTAAAAATAATTATACTAAATTGCTATGATTAAAACATGTAGGGTATTTTTGGGCGATATTCTCTTTAATATCAATATGTTATAAAATCAGTATCTATGCACAATATTTTGTGCATAAATTAATGGAAATTGTGCACTCTCATATATTATGGAAACCAAAATGAGAGCTTTGCAAAACTTGATGAGCCTCTATTTCTTATAATATCCCTGGAATTACCTTAATTGTCATGCTGAGGGACGTAAGTCCCGAAGCATCTCATGAGATCCTTCGGGTGTCCTTCGGCCACCCTCAGGATGACGAATGGATTATATGATTCATTTTTGCAAAGCCCTCAAAATATGATGGCCTTGAAGATCGTCCAGAGGGTATGGAAAGATATCCAAAGAATATCTCCAGTCAATTCACCCGGGATTGTGCTTGCCCATATTTAACTATATTGTTATAATCCAATAGTTATTTAGTTATTTAAGGATGTCCCTCATGAGATTGCCTTTTGTGATATCAGTGCCGCACTGCTCCTACAGTATCCCGGACCATATCAGGGATACCATTGCCTTAGAGCAGAGAGAGATTCTGGAATCAACTGACATAGGCACAAGGGAGATATTTTCAAACATACCTGTCAGGGTTGCACTCTGGGCACGGTGGAGTCGCCTTGTGGTTGATCTCAATAGATCAGCGTCCGATAGGAGTGAAAAGGGAGTTGTGCCATTAAGAGACTATTATAAGAGAAAGGTATATAGAGACGGTCTTGAACCCGATGATAATGAGATTCAGAAGAGGATAGAAGAATATTACAGACCATACCACATGAGGCTCCTTGAGGCCATAAATCACCCTGATGTGAAAATACTATTCGATTGTCATTCTCTTACAAATATCGGCCCACCAGGTGCCCCTGACCCACTTGAATGGAGAAAGGATATTATCCTGGGGAATAATGGTGATTTAAAGGGGAATGAAAAACCCGGGATGGGTGAAATCACCTGCCCCCCATCACTAATCCAGAAGATAAAGGACATCTTAAAAGGGCATGGATTCTCTGTTGCCATAAACTATCCCTATTCAGGGGGGTATATTACAACACACTATGGAGGAATCCTGAAAAAAAAGAATCGCTTTGCCATCCAGATTGAGGTGAATCAGGGTCTCTATGTTGAAAAGGACTCAATGCATGTGGATGTGGCAACAGCAGGGGATATATCAAACAGGCTGCAGAAGGCATTCAGGGAGATTGCAAGGGTGGTATAATCTCACCGGTGAGTGAGATAATAATTCTGAATCATGGAGAGTCTTGTCAGGTATTCTTCCCTGAATTGAATATCCTCCCTTGAATCTATCTCATTATAAAGAGATGTGAGAATGGGAAAGAGGTCAATCCCGTATGAGTTCTTTCCGAGCTGGTCTGCCCTGTGTATTATGAGGGCACAATAGTAGCTTACCACAAGTCTTACCCTGGGAGCTCTCCTGTAAAGATAGGACCTTCCACCAAGGGTGTTTAGAAAAAATCCTGCAAATCTATAAATGGTCTCAAAAGGTGGTTTAATCTTCTGGGGATCACCACACTTCTCCCTGGAATTAAGCCATCTATAAAGGAGGCCAAGATAGATTTCAATCCCATCTGATTCATTCTGGAGTATCTCTTTAACAAGGCGTATATCTGTCTTTGATAGGACCCTGTAAAAATAGTAAATGTTTGAGATCATGAGCTTTGCTTCCACACCCTCTCCCGCAGGGACAGGAGGATTGGCTGTGAGTTTCGAAAGCATTAACTTAAAGTATTCAAAACAGCCCATACCCAGTCTGAGGTGCCTTATATAGTCCCTATTATCCAGATAGTTGAATAATTCATTTATCTCCCTCTCGATTCTTTCACAGTCATTTTCCTTTGAAACATTCTCCTGTGTAAATACCTGCTCCTTTTTCTCCGGCTCGGGCAGGACTTCCTTGCCACTTGGGGTAACCTTCTTCTTTTTCAGGACTGGAGCTATTCTTTTCTTTACAGGCATCGATATGACTTCTTTTTGATGCTGCCATGAACCAATGTAGTATCCCGCAATGATACCCAGCACTAAAACCAACACCACAACCAGATAACCTGTAATTCCCCTCTTTTCAGTCATCTCTTAGTATCTCCTGATACAGGGAGGGTAATTATAAAACGGGTTCCCTCTCCTAAGGCACTTTTTATGTTAATTTCACCACCGTGATTTTTAACTATCTGATGAACAATGGTAAGACCAAGGCCCACTCCACGGGTCTTGGAAGTAAAAAAGGGATCAAAAACAGAGTCCTTTTCATCATTTGATATCCCCTTTCCCGTATCCATTATTTCTATTTTTAATATACCATTTTCGTGGGAAATGCCCAGGCTTATAATTCCACCCCTGCCTGTGGCCTCAATGGCATTATCAAGCAGACAGGAAATGGCAGTGGATATCTGAGACGAATCCATAATCACAGGAGGAAGAGGAGAATATATCTGTTTTTGAAATCTGATACCCTTCTGGTCCATCAGGGGAATGTATCTTTCAAGGAGTTCATCTATGATGGGGGAGATATTGTCCTTCTCAAAATTTGGCTCCTGAACATCCAGTAGGAGTCTTATCTTTGTAAGTATCTCCTCCAGTCTTGATGATTCATCAAGAATAATCTCCATATACCTGAGAATCTTTTTATCCTCACATAGAGTCTTTATCCTTTTTGCAAATCCACCTATGGTCATGATTGGATTGCGTATCTCATGTGCCAGCCCCTGCACCAGATTACCCATGGCAGAGAGTCTTTCTGCCCGAATCAATTGCTCCTGGGCCTCTTTTAACTCCCTCTTTGTCAGGGTAAATTTCTCATCCAGTCTGCTATAAAGCTTTGCATTTTCAATGGCAA
>JALVMZ010000113.1:0-297 GCA_027032655.1 Desulfobacteraceae bacterium | reverse complement strand
CTCTATTCAAAAGAGGGACGCATATCATGGACCTGGTCTTAAAACCAGTTATACGATCGAACTTTGGACTGAACCTCTCATCAGAAGCTGTATCATTAATGATAATTGGGGCCTTCTTGAAAACCACCTGTCCGGCTATTCCCTCTCCCACCCGCAGCCTGAGCTCCTTTACAATCTCCTTTTTATCCCCCCTTGCAACCCTGATAAAGAGTTCATCCGTCTCTTCATCAAGTTCATAAATGGTGCTTGCTTCAGCATTGGTGAACTCCTCTGCCCATTGCATTGAAGTCTCAAGGA
>JALVMZ010000112.1 GCA_027032655.1 Desulfobacteraceae bacterium | reverse complement strand
AGGTAATAATGAAGATTAAGATTAATAAAGAAGAATTCTTTAATGCTGTATCAAGGGTTCAGGGGATAATTGAAAAAAGGAGTAACATGCCAATTCTATCTACCATATTAATCTCGGTAGAAAATTCTAATCTTATGATCTATGCAACTGATCTTGAAATAAGTTATAGACAGATAATTAATGCAAATATACTTGAACCAGGCAGCATCACTTTATCCGGGAGGAAGATATTTGAGATATTAAAAGAGAGTAAAACCGATGAGATATTTATAGAAGAAAGAGAAAATAATAGGGTGTTTATTACAGATGGAATAACAAAATATATCTTATCATTTTTATCTCCCGATGAGTATCCGATATTTGTTGATACAGATGATTATCGTTTTATAGATATCCCTGGAGATATAATGAAGGAGATGATAAGAAAGACCATTTATTCTGTCTCCATGGAGGAGACAGGTTATCGATTAAGTGGCATATATATAGAAAAGATAAGGAAAGATGACACATCATTTTTAAGAATGGTGGCAACTGATGGACACAGATTATCCTTAGTTGATAAAAAAATTGAAGGGATTGATGATTTAGACATAGAAGATGGAATAATGATTCCCAAAAAAGGAATCAATGAGATAAACAAACTTGCATCCATTGATGGAAGTTTAATGTTTGCTGTCAAAGGCAATAATTGTGTTATTAAAAAAGACAATATTATAATGCTAATCAGACTGCTTGATACAAAATTCCCTGACTACAATGCTGTCATTCCCAAGGAAGTAAAACACAGAGTAAATATTAACAGAATAAGCCTTCTTGAAGGAATGAAGAAGATGACCATTTTGAGCACTGATACATACAAGGGTGTGAAATTAATACTGAAAGACAACAGCATTGAGTTAAAATCAGAAAATCCCGAGCTTGGAGAGGCACAGGAGATTATAGATATATCATATGAGGGCGAATATCTGGAACTTGGGTTTAATCCCAAATATTTCATTGATGTGCTTCAGTCAATGGATAGCGATGATGTGATAATAGAATTTATAGATAATTCAAATCCCTGTAAGATTACAGGGGAAAAGGATGAAGGATTTCTGGGACTCATAATGCCAATGAGGTTATCATAATGAATGATATAAAAGGTAAAAATTCAAAATATAATGCTGATGATATAAAGGTTCTTGAAGGTCTGGAAGCTGTAAGAAGAAGACCTGCAATGTATATAGGAAATACAGGTATCGAAGGATTACATCATCTTGTATATGAAGTAGTGGATAACAGTATTGATGAAGCAATGGCTGGTTTTTGTAATAGGATAGATATAGATATCCTATCTGATGGCAGTATTGTTATAACTGATAATGGCAGGGGTATTCCTGTTGATACTCACAGAACAGAAAAGATACCAGCACTTGAAGTGGTTATGACAAGGCTTCATGCGGGGGGCAAATTTGATAATAAAGTTTATAAGGTTTCAGGCGGGCTTCATGGCGTGGGAGTTAGTGTGGTAAATGCACTGTCTGAATTTATGGAGGTTGAGGTTTTCAGGGACGGAAAAATATACCATCAAAGATATGAAAAAGGCAGAACTGTAACACCCATCAAAATTATTGGTAATACAAAATTAACTGGCACAAAAATTCATTTTTTACCGGATAAAGAGATATTTGGAGATATAGAATTTGATTTTAATATACTATCAAGAAGAATGCGGGAACTGGCCTATCTTACAAAGGGTATCAAGATTACTATCCAGGATGAGCGAACTGATCAAAAAATTGAATTTTTATATGAAGGTGGGATTAAGTCTTTTGTAACATTCCTGAATAAGAATAAGGAAGTAATACATGATAAACCTGTTTATTTATCAGGAGAAAAGGATGGGGTATTGGTTGAAATTGCCTTTCAATATAACAATACATACAAGGAGAATATCTTATCCTTTGCAAATAATATAAATACAAAAGAGGGTGGAAGCCATCTTGTAGGTTTTAAATCAGCACTAACAAGGAGTATTAATCAATACCTTTCAGGTTCTCAATTCGCAAAGAATTTTAAAGGAAAGCTTCAGGGTGAAGATGTAAGAGAAGGTCTAACTGCAGTTATAAGTGTAAAATTACCAAATCCACAATTTGAAGGTCAGACAAAGACAAAACTTGGAAATAGCGATATCAAAGGTATTGTGGAGAATATAGTAAATGAAGGGCTGAGTAGATATTTCGAAGAGAATCCCAATGTAATAAAATCAATACTCACGAAAGTGATTGATGCGGCTCGGGCAAGGGAAGCAGCAAGAAAGGCAAAAGAACTTGCAAGGAGAAAAGGATTTTTATCCGAGTTATCACTTCCTGGAAAACTCGCTGATTGTCAAGAAAGAGATCCATCTAAAAGTGAGATATTTATTGTTGAAGGTGATTCAGCAGGTGGCTCTGCAAAACAGGGAAGAGATAGAAGATTTCAGGCGATACTTCCTCTCAAGGGAAAGATTTTAAATGTTGAAAAATCAAGGTTTGATAAGATGATAGCAAGCGATGAGATAAAAACAATTATTTCTGCACTTGGAACAGGAATTGGTGATAATGAGTATAATATTGATTCTCTTAGATACCACAAGGTCATTATCATGACAGATGCCGATGTTGATGGTTCTCATATAAGAACCCTTTTACTTACTTTTTTCTTCAGGCAGATGCCTGATTTAATAGAGAAGGGACATCTTTATATTGCACAGCCACCACTTTACAGAGTAACTAATGGTAGAGAAGAGATTTATATAAAGAATGAAGAGGAATTTAATGAATTTCTGCTTAAAAGAATATCTGATAAAGAGGTCATTAAATTAAAGGATGGTAGTGAAATATCAGAGAATCGTTTGATTAAATTATTGGGAAAGGCAATTAAGTATTATAATATCATATCTGTATTAAACAAAAAATCCTATCCAGAGAGATTTATTGATCTTTTTGTTAGATTAATAGGAAACGATAAAAATAGATTAAAATCAAAAGAGCATATATCAGGAATAATTAAAAATCTAAACAAGGAAGGATTTGATGTCTTTGATCTAAGATATGATGAAAATACCGGCTACTATGAATTCAAAGTCAAGGATATAAGAGAAACAGGAGAGGTTATATCGGTTGATAAAAATCTTTATACAATGCCTGAATTTATAAGAATTATAAGGATATTTAAAGATATAAAATCACTGTTTGATGGGAATATTGCTTTAATAAGCTATAAACCACCGAGGATTTTTAGTGATGTAAAAGAACTCATAGATGAATTAATGAATAGGGCAAAGAAGGGGGTCAATATACAGAGATATAAAGGACTTGGAGAGATGAATCCAGAGCAACTATGGCGGACTACAATGAATCCAGAGACAAGGACTTTACTACAGGTCCAGATTGAAGACTTTGTCGAGGCAGATGATATTTTTAACATACTTATGGGAACAAAGGTTGAGGCAAGAAAAGAATTTATTCAGAATAATGCTCTGGAAGTTCGGGAACTTGATATTTAAGTATAAAATATCTATAAACAACTCTCTTCAAGCCAAATCTATATTTTAATCTTCTAAGATCCAATCATTAAATTAAAGGGAGGTTAATAATCAGATGGTAGCAGAGCCAAACCAAAATGCTGTTTTTATAGAAGAAGAGATGAAGAAATCATATCTCGAATATTCAATGAGCGTTATTGTTGGAAGAGCACTCCCTGATATAAGAGATGGATTAAAACCTGTGCATAGAAGGGTTCTCTATGCAATGCATGAACTTAAAAATTACCATAACAGACCTTATAAAAAATCAGCAAGGATTGTTGGCGATGTGATTGGTAAATATCATCCACATGGTGATGCAGCGGTATATGATACAATTGTCAGAATGGCCCAGGATTTCAATATGAGATATCCGCTGATTGATGGGCAAGGAAATTTTGGTTCAATAGATGGTGATCCACCTGCTGCAATGCGTTACACAGAGATAAGAATGACATCTCTTGCCGAGCATTTTCTGTCCGATATTGAAAAAGAGACCATTGATTTTCAGTTAAATTATGATGGAACTCTGAAAGAGCCAGAAGTATTGCCCACCACAGTGCCAAATCTACTGATAAATGGTTCATCAGGCATTGCGGTTGGTATGGCAACAAATATCCCACCACATAATTTAACTGAAGTATGCGATGCAATAGTTCGGGTAATTGATAATCCAGAGATATCCATTGATGAAATAATCAAGATCCTGCCGGGTCCTGATTTCCCTACGGCAGGATATATTATGGGTTATAAGGGAACAATTGAGGCATATAAAACAGGAAGGGGTATAATAAAGATAAGGGCAAGGGCTTTTATTGAAAAGATTTCTAAAACGAAGGAAAGAATAGTTATATCCGAGATTCCATATCAGGTAAACAAATCAAAACTGCTGGAGAAGATTGCTGAGCTTGTAAAAGAGAAGAAGGTTGAAGGAATAACTGATATCAGAGACGAATCGGATAGAGACGGTATGCGGATAGTTATAGATATAAGAAGTGATGCAAAAGCCCCTGTTATACTCAACAGGCTTTATAAATTTACACAGCTCGAAATATCTTTTGGTATAATTTTTCTTTCCATTGTCCAGGGAAGACCCAGGATACTTAATATCAAAGAGATAATTGAGCATTTCATTGATTTCAGAAAAAGAGTAATCAGAAAGAGATCCTTATATGAACTTAAAAAAGCAAAGGAAAGAGCACACATATTAGAGGGGCTTAAAAAGGCACTTAACTTTATTGATGAAGTTATTCAGATTATACGTTCATCAACAGATGTTAAAGAGGCAAAAGGTGCCCTGATGAGTGAATTTGAATTAACAGAAATTCAGGCACAGGCCATACTGGATATGAGACTTCAGAGGCTTACAGGACTGGAAAGAGAAAAACTTAATGAAGAATATAAAGAGATTATTAAAAAGATTAACTATCTAAATTCAATACTTGAGAATCCATCAATGGTTCTACAGATTATAAAAGAAGAGACATTGGATATTAAACAGAAATATGGTGATGAGAGAAGAACTGAGATACTGCCTGATTCAGAGGAGATAGACATAGAAGATCTGATTGCCGATGAGGAGATGGTGGTTACCATAAGCCATAGGGGTTATATAAAAAGGAACCCCATGACTCTTTATAGGGCTCAGCGGAGAGGTGGAAAGGGCCTAACTGGAGCAAAAGTAATGGAAGATGATTTTATAGAATTGCTTTTTATTGCCTCATCACATGATTATTTGATGTTCTTTACTAATATAGGAAGGGTTTACTGGAAAAAGGTTCATGAAATACCAGAGGCAGGCAGAGTCTCAAAAGGAAAGAGTATAGTTAATCTCTTAGAACTAAAGAAAGGAGAAAAGATAGCAACTACCATTTCAGTAAGAGATTTTAAGGAAGGCCAATATATTGTAATGGCAACAAGAAATGGAATAGTCAAAAAAACACCTCTTGAAGATTATAGCAATCCAAGGTCAACAGGAATTATTGGGATAAAGATTAACGAAGGTGATGAATTAATTGGTGTTAGGATAACAGATGGGAATCATGACATTTTCCTCACTACAAGGAATGGAAAGTCCATAAGATTTCATGAGTCCCAAATCAGAAGTATGGGAAGGGTTGCTGCCGGAAATATAGGGATAAGGCTTGAGCCTGGTGATTATGTAGTAAGTATGGAGACCATAAAAGATGGAGAGACTATACTTACTGTAACAGAGAAAGGATATGGAAAAAGGACTCCCACAGAACAATACCGGGTTCAGTCAAGAAACGGTAAAGGGATATTAACAATAAGAATAACAGATAGAAACGGGCCTGTGATTTATGCTTATCAAGTCAGTGAACGGGATCAGGTCATGATAATAACAAATGGGGGAAAGATAATTAGATTCAAGGTAAGTGATATTCCAATTACAGGTAGAACGACACAGGGAGTGAAACTGATTGATCTGTCAGAAGGCGAGAGGGTCTCTTCAGTGGCAAAGGTAATAGAGGAGTAGGAATTAAAAGATGATTAAAGAGAAGTTCTTAAAAGATAAAATTGCTGTAATAGGTGCAGGAAGCTGGGGCACCACCCTTGCAAATCTACTTGCCAATAAAGGAATAAATGTTTCTTTATGGGTGCGGGAGGATGATGTATTTGATCAGATAAAAAAGGAGCGAATAAACAGGATATTCTTGCCTGATATTTTACTGAGCGAAAAGATACATCCTACGCAATCCTTTGAAGAGGTCATTGAAGGTAAGGATTTGATAGTAATGGCAGTGCCATCCCATGTTTTTAGAGAAGTGCTTTTAAAGTTAAAACCTTATATACATGGAAATGTCTCTATAATTTCTGCCACAAAGGGGATAGAGAATAGCACTTTAATGTTGATGTCAGATATTACGAAAGAAGTGCTGGATAGAGAAGTTCTATTTTCCTGCATTGCAGGGCCCAGTTTTGCAAAGGAGGTATCAAAGAGATTACCAACTGCTGTAACAATAGCATGCAAAGACATAGAGCATGCAATGTTTCTACAAAAAATCTTCTATACTGAATATTTCAGGGTATATGTTAGC
>JALVMZ010000111.1 GCA_027032655.1 Desulfobacteraceae bacterium | reverse complement strand
CAGATTGCCCTCTTTCTTCCGGGGCTCATGCACTAAATTGGATTGACTTTTTTAAAAAACTCAACAAAATTATTGTTCCAATATATAAATACAGGGCTTAATCAGATTGATTCTTGAACAATTCACAGAGAGGGATTCTTTTATCCACAGGCTGGATCCAAGAGTCAGGATAATACTTGGAGCCTGTTTTTCAATAACTGTCGCAATATCCCATAAATTTTCTACCGTAATCATATCCTTAATTCTATCCATTGCGATTATTATACTTGCTCAATTGCCGTTAAAGACGATTATAAAAAGACTTGCAGTAATAAATGGGTTGATTTTGCTCCTGTGGTGTTTTCTTCCATTCACTGTGAAAGGGAGGCCCATGTTTAATCTGGGTGGATTTATCATCACAAAAGAAGGAATCTACTACACCCTTCTCATAACTTTAAAATCCAATTCTATTGTGCTTTTCCTTATTTCAACCCTATCAACTATGTCAATTTTTACTATTGGAAAGGCATTGAGGATGTTATATATTCCTGAGAAGATAATTCATCTATTGATTTTTACATATAGATACATTCATGTTCTTGAGATTGAATATCAGAGACTTGCAAATGCAATAAAAATCAGGGGATTTAAGCCAGGAAACAATCTTCATACATACAGGACATATGCCTATCTGATAGGTATGCTCATCATAAAAAGCTATGACAGGGCAAAGAGGGTTCACCATGCAATGTTGTGCAGGGGATTTAAAGGTAGATTCTATGATCTGAGCCAATTCTCTTTAAGAGCAGTGGATCTGGTCTGGGGCTTTATATTACTTTCCATAATAACCATTATGGGGATAATTTAATGGAAGGCAATAACATTCTCATAAAATTAAAAGATGTTTCATATACATATCCCGGTGGTAGAGAAGCACTTAAGGATGTGAGCTTTGAGTTAAAAGAGAATGAACGGGTGGGACTCATTGGACCCAATGGCAGTGGTAAGACCACACTGTTTCATGTGATAATGGGTATCTTAAAACCTCAAAAGGGCACAATTGAAATTTTCGGCAAAAGGAGGGAAAATGAGAGGGATTTTCAGGAAATCAGGGGCAGGGTGGGAATGTTGTTTCAGGACTCTGACGACCAGCTATTCAGTCCCACTGTGCTGGAAGATGTTGCCTTCGGCCCACTCAATCAGGGGAAAAGCCCTGATGAGGCCAGAAGGATTGCTGAGGAGACTTTACATCGTCTTGGCCTTCATGGATTTGAACAAAGAATTACTTATAGACTATCAGGTGGAGAGAAAAGGCTTGTCAGCCTGGCCACTGTGCTTGCCATGAGACCAAAGGTCCTTTTACTTGATGAGCCCACCACAGGCCTTGATCAGGATACAACAGATAGAATCACCCAGATACTGAATGAGATCGATATTTCATATGTGCTTATTTCACACAACATGGACTTCCTGGGAAAGACAACCAATATAATCTATGGCATGTCTCATGGCAGGCTCCTCACAGAAAGGGAGAAGATCCCCCATGCACATATTCACACCCATGACTTTGGCGGTTTCCCCCATACCCATACCGATGACTACCCGGTAAAATAAAGTATCTATAATAAAGACTTCACTACTTGACAATACATCTGTTCCCTGCTATATTTATTGAAAAACAATTGCAATAAGAAATTGAAATCGTATAATAAGTATAATATCAGGCTATAATTCGGTCGTCTTTCAGACACCGCTATAATGATAAATATGTTAATCTTTTTTACAAAACTGGATTCGGATTCCATAAAACTTTTCCAGGGAGAGATAATCCCATGAAGAAGATTATAAAAATGAGAGAGATGTCTGATAACCAGAAGGGAGTTATTAAAAAGATATGCACTTCCGGGGAACTTGGCAGAAGGATAAGGGAGATGGGGCTAATCCCGGGCACACCAATTCAGATTCAGGGAAGAGCCCCCCTTAAAGACCCCGTTGCCATAAAGATAAGGGATTTTACCCTTACCCTCAGAAATAATGAAGCAGATCACATCCTTGTGGAGGTTGAAACAGAACAGTAATGAAAAAAAAGATTAGAATTGCGCTGGCAGGCAATCCCAATTCCGGAAAA
>JALVMZ010000110.1 GCA_027032655.1 Desulfobacteraceae bacterium | reverse complement strand
ACTTAATCGATCCTGGTCTCCAGTGATAAAGATATCCTCTTCTGGAATATTTCTGGTGATGGTTATATTCCTTATTCTCTCATCCCTTTCAATCATGGTGATTGCATGCGATATGAGATCCTGGATATTTATGGGTGTTTTTTGGAGTTTAAGTGGTCGGCTGATGTCAAGGAGCTGGGTAATAGACCTGTTTAGTCTTTCCACCTCATTTATCATTATTTCTGCTGTCTTCTTATCTTCGGGAACATTCCTGTATCTCTCCTTGAAGTATGTGGCAAAGCCTTTGATTGAACTTAATGGATTTCTTATTTCATGGGCAATACCTGCAGCAAGCCTTCCTAAGGATGCAAGTCTTCGATTTTTTTCTATCTCATCTTTGAGTTTTTTCCATTCAGTGAGGTCCTTAAAGAGAAAAAGATATCCAATGGGCTCTTTTGATTCAGGGCTTTCTATCTTAGAACCCATTATATCAACAAATAGGGACTGACCATCCGGTTTTGATATTTCTAACTCTTTTTCCTGATATTCTCCTCCTGTAATAACTTCGAAAATAAAGGATTTAATACTGTGTGGGAGTGTATGCTGGACTTTGGTTAAATGTGTATTTGCATTTAACTCAGGAAGAATGGATTTAAGTTCTGGATTTACTGAAACAATATTTTTATCCCTGTCAATGAAAAGCAATCCCATGGGAAGATTTTCAATAATACTGTCAGATAATGCCCTTACCTGACTCAGTGAACTCTGTGTGCTTCTATATGTCTGAAGAAGGAAAAGCAGAAATATACCAGCAAATCCAATAAGAAGCATAATAAAACCCATTATTACACTGTGTTTGATATCTTCTGACCTTGCCCTTTCAATGGAGGCCATATCAAGGCCTATGAAGATTATCGGTTTTAAGGGTGGTTCGGGTTCCATACCCTGCCATAATCTTCTCCATGATCCCATCCAGTGACGATTATTGCCGATTGATCTCAAAGGAGAGAACCTCCTGTAAATCTCGAATATACTTTCACCTTTATCATTGGTGATGATTCTCCAGGACAGTCTGTTGTGTGTTTCACCTTTTTTCATGGCAACAGGATTATGATACTTCCCTATTTTTAGTGGATTACTATGGGCAATGATTCGACCCCTTGAGTCTGTTACCATGATATAGATAATATCAGGCTGTTGGGCAGTTTCAGCAATAAGCCTTTGGACCCTGAAAGCGGATGCCCTCATTCCCATCATTCCCATCATTCCGGTTCTTGTTCCAGCTTCAATTGACCTGATCAGGGCAGCACCCTTTTCAAGTAATAGCTGTCTGGTATAAGATTTTTCTCTGTTAATATTCTGGATTGTCCAGAAAAGGAATAGGGGGAATAGTATCAGGATTGCTCCTATAATTATCCATGGAGAGATATTGTACCAGTCCCTTAACTTCATTAATCATTCAACCTCTTGAATATTTTAAAACTATCAGGAAGGATAATTGTTATCAACTGGAATTTAATCTGGAATAGTGTATAATATTGTTAGTAAATGAAAGGAACCACTTATTATGAAAGGGATATTGATAAGGTGGATAATTCTGACTGCTGCTATAATGATATCTGCATATCTACTGGAAGGTATAGAGGTGAGCGGGTTTTTTAGTGCATTTTTTGCAGCAGCAATTCTTGGAATCCTGAATGCATTTTTTAGGCCTATCCTTCTCATACTGACTTTGCCTATAAATATTATCACTCTGGGATTGTTTACATTTGTTATAAACGCAATACTGCTTATGATGGCATCCGGAGTGATTTCTGGTTTTGAAGTTAAAGGATTCTGGAGTGCAATTGCAGGTTCATTAATTATAAGTATCGTCAGCTGGCTTCTGAGTTCTTTTATAAGTTCCCAGGGAAATATTCGGTTTATGGATATTGAAGTCAGGAGAAAGAGAGACTCTGTAATAGATTTAAAGGAGACTGATAAGGATTTCTGGGAATAGAAACAGATGAGGTAAAGTCCATGGTATTTAAAGACAAAGGCAGGGTTATGGATGGATTCTATGTAACAGGACACCCATCTGTGCCCGTCTATGTCCTGAAATCAGGGGTTATTTTTGATGGCGGGTTTACTGCCCTTGCCAGACATTATGAGAGAGATATCAGGGATATTCTTGGTAATACATCTCCTGAATATATATTTATCACACATTCCCATTTTGACCATGTGGGATCAATCAGCTATTTTAAGTCAGTATGGCCTGATATAAAGGTATTTGGTTCTGTAAACGCAAAGAAGATACTCTCTCGCAATGGAGCCATTGAGCTCATACAGAGGCTGAATAATATATCAAGGGCACATCTCCTATCATATGGAGTAAATGACCTGTATGAAGGAGAGTTTGAGCCATTCTTACCTGACGAGGTTGTAGAGGATGGTAGTGTCATAAGGGTTAAAGATGGATTGGAGATTCATTCAAGATATACACCTGGTCACACAAGAGATTTCATGAGTTACTGGATTCCCGAAAAACGGATTCTAATTGCATCGGAGGCAGCAGGATGCGATGATGGAAGTGGGTATATAATAAGCGAATTTCTTGTAGATTATGATGAATATATAAATGGTATAAAGAGATTTATGGAGATGGATGTAGAAGTTTTATGTGTTGGACACAGATATGTTATTACCGGAGATGATGTGAGAAGTTACCTGTTGAGCTCCCTTCAACATGCAAAGGACTTTGTGGAGATGGTGATAAATATATTAAATGAAGAGAATGGAGACATTGATAAGACAGTTAATAGGGTTAAGGCCTATGAGTGGGATCCAAGACCTTTTCCTAAACAGCCAGAAATGGCATATCTTCTCAATACCCAAGCAAGGGTGAAATTGATTGCATCAAAGTATATGAAAAACTAAATGGGACCTGCATAACTGATTAATTTTTCTTTATCGATGATTCTTATATATCCCTTGTGCCATCCGATTATCCCCTCTTCTTTAAATATCTTCATTGTCTTATTAACACTTTCCCTTGTTGCCCCAATCATGGAGGCCAGGTCCCTCTGAGTTACTCGCACACTGAGACGGATTGTCTTCTCCTCCTCAATGCCAAAAGAATGAGCCAGATCCATTAATTTTTTGGCAAGCCTTCCTGTTATATTTAGAAAATGAGATTCAGCCAGCATCATATCCGTATTTCTGAGTCGCTGTGCCAGCACCTTCAGTATGTGTAATACAATATTAAATCGACTCTTGAGTAGATTTAAAAAGTCCTCCCTGTAGAGACAGAGGACCTCGGTATCCTCTATGGCCTGGACACTGGCTGATCTGGGCATCCCATCTATAAGAGATATCTCTCCCATTATCTCCCCTGGGGTCAGTATATCCAGTATAAGGTCATCACCTGATTCAGAAGGAATGGTCACTTTCGCCTTGCCCTTGTTGATGATATACAGGTTTCCACCTTCGTCGCCCATATGAAAGATCATCTGTCCGGCCCTGAACTTTCTCTTCACAAGAGATCTTTCCAGTTGTTCAATATCTTCATCATCAAGACCCTGAAATAATGATATGTTTTTAATTGGACTTAAATTACTCATTTCATAAACTCATATAAGAAATAAATATTATTATAATTAAAAGCACATAAAAATATTATCAATTAAATGGATTAATTAAACTATATAACTTTTTTTAAGGATTTGTATGAAATATTTCACATTTTAAATGTGAATTATATTATTGTAACAGAATAAATTTTTTTTGATAGATATATTACTTTATTCTGGAGAGATAACATGAGTCCTCAAAAGAGCCTTTCAATGTTGATTGATGCAGATGATCCTATAGAAGTATTTAATGAGGTCAGGATCATCTTATCCATGATGTATAGAGATTTCGATTTTACCATGATACAGGGGACATTTGAAGACATATTGAGGCTCTTCAGGGGTGAATATCCCGGCTATAAGGCCTGCAATACCATATATCACGATTTAAGACACACTATGGATACTGTTGTTGCTATTTCAAGGCTGATGCACGGAGCATTTGTGGAAGGCACGGATCTGGGAAAGGAGTATGTTTCACTTGGAATCATCAGTGCACTGATGCACGATACAGGATATATACAGCGGAGTGATGATATGGTGGGGACAGGGGCAAAATATACCATTATTCACATAGCCAGAAGCATTGATTTTATGAAGCAGTATTTCAAAGAGAAAGGTTACAGTAAAAATGCATACAAAATATGTAAAAATAATATACTTTGCACAGGGATTAATCCTGAAATTAGCAGAATATCATTTGTTTCCAGTGAGAACAAGATAACAGGAATGATGCTGGGAACAGCAGACCTTCTGGGACAGATGTCAAGCAGAACCTACCTGGAGAGACTTCCTTTCCTGTATCTTGAATTCAGAGAGGCATTTATAGATGAGTATGAGGATGAACTGGATCTCCTCAGGAAGACCATAGATTTTTATGAACTTACTTTAAGAAGGATGAGGGAGGAATTTGAAGGTGTAAATCGTTATGTCAGGTTACATTTTAAGGCAAGATGGAATATTGATAAAGACCTCTATATGGAAGCAATAGAAAAGAATATATCCTATCTTAAAAGGATACTTGAAGAACACCCCCATGATTATAAAACCCATTTAAGGAGAAGAGAAGCTGTCTTTGCTTAAGAAAGCGTCCATGAGGAAAAGTTACTCTGCCATACCACAGAACAAGACGGCCTTTCCATTCAGATAATATCTGGATACTTTGGATGCAATAATCACTGAGTTTCCTCTTTTCAGATTGTAAGCTGTGGGATGGGTCTCGGTTCCTATTTCTGTCTCTCCATCTGTGCATATTATAATCTGAGGCCCAGAATTCTCTTTGTTAAAGATTATTTTTTCATTTTCTATTGTAATAATTAAAAGAGAAAGGCTATGTCCAGGTGCTTTGTATTGAATGTAATTATCAGTTTTTTTGTGAGGAGCCAGTTTTTTAGTTTTTGATGGTTTAAAATTTAGAATCTTTATAAGTTCTTCAATATCTATATGTTTTGATGTAAGTCCTCCACGAAGCACATTGTCTGAATTTGTCATGAGTTCAATGCCTGCTCCATCAAGATATGCATGAGGCTCTCCAGGAGCAATATAGATTGCCTCATGAGGCTTCAATCCAATTATGTTTAAAAAGAAAGGACTCAGAATCCCTATATCATCAGGAAAAAACCTATAGAGTCTCATTACAATACCTGAAATATCACCACTGAGATTTCCCTTCTGGATACCTGATATAACATCGTTTATTGTTTTTTTCCTTATCTCCGGGTTTAATCTTTTTGTCATGATGCCCTGAAAAAATCTCTTCATGTTCTTTTCTTTTGATTTTAATAATTCCATCTCTTTTCCCAGAGATGGAATACTTATCTGATCCAGCAATTGCAGTATCTCTTTTTGTGCTCTAAAACCTTTGAGCGCAGTAAAATCAGTAAGTGCGCAGAGCATTTCCGGTTTGGGATTTGGGTCCCTGTAATTTCTGATAGGAGAGTCAAGGGGTATTTTAAGCCCATTCTCTTTCTGAAATCCCTTATTAGCGTATTCTTTGTCAGGATGTGCCTGGATGGAAAGAGGCCTCTCAATTGCTATTACCTTCATAAGGAATGGAAATATCTTTGTGTTTTTGAGGATAAAATCTCCTTCAGTTTTACATAATTCGAGCAGGGAAATCCACCTGCCATCTATTTTAACCTGGGAAGGTGCCTTTGGATGTGCCCCCATCCATAATTCTGCCTGAGGGATATCTGAAGGGGGCATGCCCAAAAGATCAGGAATAAATTCCTTTGAACCCCAGTCATAATTCTGGATAGGATTTTTTAATGGAAATATCCCTTTTTTATTTTTCATATTTTTTTATTTATGCTATTATTTTTTTAAAAATCAATAAGTTTTATTAAATATGGGATCTGATTTTACAGTATCTTTGTAATAACCTTTGCATTCATGCTCATTGGATATATGTCCTGGAGCATTTATTATTTATAGTAATTAATATAATAAATAATTAAAAATAAGTCCAGATAAGGAGTTATTATGTATCCAATAGCATCAGAAGAAACATATGGGGATGGGGATATCATATTTAATGAAGGTAGTCCAGGGGACTGGATATATGTAATCCTTTCGGGTGAAGTGGAGATTTTTAAGACTGTAAATCAGAAAAAGTATATTATAGAAATATTGAGGGAAGGGGAGGTATTTGGTGAGCTCAGTTTCATTGGTAATATAAGCCGGACGGCATCAGCCAAAGCCATTGGGAGCACCCGATTAGGGGTGATTGATAGAGATTTTCTATATAATGAGTTTAATAAATTATCATCCCCCATGAGGTCAATCCTGGTAAGTGTTGTTAAGCGTTTTAAAAAGATGCTTGATAGAGCCACGGGTTTTTCCCAGAGAACCGAAGGGAGAAAACCAAAGACGATAATGTTAAAATATAAAGACAGAGATTCGTTTATAAAGGCCTATGCAGATAATATTGGAACTGGAGGCCTGTTCATCAGGACAAAGAATCCTCTTAAACAGGGGGAGAGTTTTCTGATGAAACTATTTTTGCCAGGAATAGAGGGACCTCTATCCAT
>JALVMZ010000109.1 GCA_027032655.1 Desulfobacteraceae bacterium | reverse complement strand
CCTCTAAAGTGCCTATGAGATGGTCAAGGCCTATCATTTTTGCCCCCCATACAGTGGCCATCCTCAGGACATCCATGGCCTTCATCAATTCAGGTTGAAAGTTTATGCCCTTGTGAATCTTCCCTGCAAAGTCCATCTCCTGAAACATATCAAGATTATTATTGGATGCACATCCATCAGTGCCCAATGAGAGATTTATCCCGGCATCCATCATCTCAGGGACCCTTGCCACACCACATGCCAGTTTGGCATTGCTCTCAGGACAGATAACAAAATTCACACCTCTTTCACCAGCGAGATGAATCTCATCATCATTTAGATGTATCCCGTGCACACATATGAGGCGATTAGTTAACAGACCGAGACTTTCCAGATAATGGACCGGCCTTTTTCCTGTCCCTGCCACTATCTGTTTAACCTCATAGCTGGTTTCTGATAGATGTATCTGGAGGGGGACTCCAAACTCCTCTGATATCTCCATTGCCCCTTTAAGTGTCTGTTTAGAGCAGGTCAGCGGGCTATGGCAGAATATCCCCGGGATAATGAGTTCAGAATAATCTTTCCATTTTTCAATAAATCTTCTTCCATGATCCAGATTCTCTTTGGGATCAGGGACGCCAGGAGCAGGATAATCTATGACTCCCTGTGAAATCAATGCCCTTAACCCTGATTTATTTACAGCCTTAACCGTAGAGTCCTGAAAAAAATAACCATCAAGAAATGTGGTAGTTCCTGTGCTTATCATTTCAGCACAGCCAAGCAGGGCCCCCCAGAAAACATTTTCAGGATTTAGATGGAGCCTTTCTGCTGGAAATATCTTATTAAATAACCACTCCTGTAAAGGAAGGTCATCAGATAGTCCTCGAAAAAGGGTCATAGCAAGGTGTGTATGACCATTTATAAGACCTGGCATAACAATACACTGCCCGGCATCCACAACCACTGTTTCTGAACCTATCATATGGGGTGAAACTTCATCCACAATGCCAATAATATTCTCTCCTTTAATGAGTATATATCTGTTATTAAGCGGCTCATCTCCCGGTGCCATTGTAAGGAGAATTCCTGCCTTAATGATAATATCAGAAGGATATTTATTCTGATCCATTACCCCTAATCTCCCATAACAATCAAGAGTCTCTCCCATTACTATCCGGAAAGGAGTTTAAAGGTCCCTTAATGACGGGCTTCACTTTATTATTCTTGACATATGAATATATTCTGGTAGAGACTTTTAGATTTTCTTATAATACTTTTTATTTCAGAAATCAAAAGGCAATAATAGATGGCGATCATTGCACCATTTAAACCCATTATATATAACAGAGAAAGGATAAAAGACCTATCAAGTGTGGTTACACCTCCCTATGATGTAATATCAGAGGAAGAGCAGGATGAATACTACAGACGAAACCCATATAATATAATAAGACTCATCCTGGGAAAGAAAAAAAAAGGTGATACTGATTGGGATAACTGTTACACCAGGGCATCTGATTACTTTAATAGATGGCTCTCTGAAAATGTCCTGATTAAGGTTAATAAACCACTTATGCTTTTTACGGCACTTGATTACAAAATCAAGGGGGCAGAGAAGACAAGATGGGGGCTTATATGTCTTGTGAGAATAGAAGAAGAGGACTCAGGTGTAATCCTTCCCCATGAAAGGACATTTTCTGCACATAAAGATGACCGCCTCAAACTAATGAGGGCATGCAGGGCACAGTTCAGTCAGATCTTTGGCCTCTATGAAGACCATGACAATGTGGTAATGAACAGGATAATGGAGGTGGAAAAGAATGTCCCCATCTGGAATTTTACCTTCTCTGATGGGACAAGACACAGGATATGGGAGATTGATGATCCAGAGGTCTTCAGAGATGTCGCTTCATTTATGAAAGAGAAAAGAATATTTATTGCAGATGGACATCATAGATACGAAACAGCCAGAAACTACCGTAATATGATGCGTGTAAGACATGGAATGAAACCATCAAATAAGTCCTTTGAGTTCGTGATGATGTATCTTACAAATATGTATGATGAGGGATTGTCAATTTTGCCTTCCCATCGACTGATAAAAGAGTGTCCTAACTTTGACAAAGAAATATTC
>JALVMZ010000108.1 GCA_027032655.1 Desulfobacteraceae bacterium | reverse complement strand
CCACATCCTTTGCATAACCCTTCAATAGTCTAATATGCTCCTGCGTCATAGATGTCCCGAGGGTGGCCACAACTTGCTTAAAGCCATTTGCATATATGGATATCATGTCAGTGTATCCCTCCACCACAACTGCAGTGCCCTTGTCTCTGATCTCCCTGTTTGAGATATTCAGTCCATAAAGTATCTTTCCTTTACTGAAAACAGGAGTCTCAGGGGTATTAAGGTATTTGGGCAGTGAACTGTCAAGCACTCTCGCCCCAAATCCAACCACCTGGTTCTTCAAATTCATTATGGGAAATATGATTCTTCCCCTGAACCTGTCATAATATCCTCCATTTTTCCTCCTGATGATAAGCCCTGCTTTTAGTGCAAGCTCTGGATCAAATCCCTTCTTCCTTAGATGATTATATAGAGAATCCCACTCTGAAAGGGCATATCCCAACTTAAATCGGGAAATCACTTCCTTATCAAATGATCTTCCCCTAATATAATCCCTCCCAACCTGTGCTCCGGGGTGTTTTAGAAGGATATTATGATAATATTCTCCTGCCACGCCATTTATTTCATATATCATTGACTTAATAGAATAACCCTTATCAATGATATTCCCGCCATCTATGTTGATATTATATCTCTCAGCCAGCTCCTTCACAGCCTGGACAAAGTCCACATTATGATATTCCATCCAGAAACTGATGACATCACCTCCCTTTTTGCAACCATAGCAGTGAAAGATCTGTTTTTCCGGGCTTACTGTAAATGATGGATTCTTTTCTGAATGAAACGGACATAAGCCCACATAATTCTTTCCTGCCCTTTTGAGCCTTACATATTCTCCAATCAGGGTTACAATATCAGCAGAATTCTTTATCTGCTCTTTTGCTTCATAAAAGGTGCTCATAACTACTCAAGCTCGACTATGGTAACGGCATCTCCGCCTGAAAAGGGATCTGCCCCTGATATACTCCTGACATAGGAACTGTTCCTTAAATACTCCCTTATTGCCTTCCTGAGCCTCCCTGTTCCATGTCCATGAATAATCCTGATCCCTGATGTGCCATTAAGGATTGCTCTATCAATCTCCTTTTCAACCCTATCTATTGCCTCCTCCACCCTGAGACCAACAACATTTAACTCCTTCCACTTCATACCATGAGAGGTGATTATGTTCACATATTCACCGTGTCCCGATTTCCTCTGGTCTTCATAAAATGGCTCAATCTCATCTAAAGGGACCATAATCTTTATATTGCCAGCACTGAGGACGGCTTTTGAGTGTGTTTTATCCAGAAGCAGTATCTCACCACTCTTTCCGGTCTTTTTGTGTCGGACTTTCTGGCCCTCTTTTAAATCTTTAATTATGACCTGTTTAGCCTCTTTACTGGATTCAGGTAACATAATATTCAACTGATCCATCATGGAATTGTATTTCTCTCTAACAGCATCTATCCTGACCGATCCTTTTTGTTTGAATTCATTTATTATATCCCTGATCTCGGATTTTGCATTCACCAGGATTTCCTGATATCTATTCTTGATCTCATCGATCTCCTTTCTCTTCCTTTTCTCAAGTTCAATAATCCTCTTTGATGCCTTTTTTAATGCATCAATGTATTTGTTTTTTATTTTAAGTGCCTGGGCTTTCTGGTATTCTGCCTCTTCTATAATTCTATTTAATTTTTCGATAAGACCGTTTAAACGGACCTCATCTTTATCAATATAGCCCTTTGCCCTCTGTATTATCTTTTCTCCTATTCCACAGTTGCCTGCAATCTCATAAGCATAGCTGGTGCCAGTTGTGCCATATCTCAATGAGAAGGTGGGCCTTTTTGTCTTATCGTCAAATCCCATTGATGCGTTAACTGTATTTTTCTTCAATATGCCATATGACTTAATGCTGTTAAAATGCGTGGAAACTACTATAAGCCCCCCCTTTTCCATGAGTTTATCAAGTATTGCCATGGCAAGGGAAGCCCCTTCATCAGGGTCAGTGCCAAATCCTGGTTCGTCTATAATAATAAGACTCTCTTTAGTGGCATTATCTATTATATCTTTTAGATGCATCATATGGGCAGAAAATGTGCTCAGGCCAGCAGATAGGCTCTGCTCATCCCCTATC
>JALVMZ010000107.1 GCA_027032655.1 Desulfobacteraceae bacterium | reverse complement strand
ATCCAATAGTTTTAGAATCTATGGAATTTCCAGAACCTGTTATTGCTATGGCTATTGAGCCAAAAACAAAATCTGACCAGGAAAAACTTTCACAGGTATTGAATAAATTTATGAAGGAAGATCCAACATTTAAGGTGACTGTTGATCCTGAAACAAACCAGACTCTTATACACGGAATGGGTGAACTTCACCTTGAGATCATGGTTGACAGGATGAAAAGGGAGTACGGTATTGAGGTTAACGTAGGTAAACCTCAGGTTGCGTACAAAGAAACAATAAAGTCTAAGTCTACAGGCGAAGGTAAGTTCATAAGACAGTCTGGAGGTAGAGGTCAGTACGGACATGCAATTATTGAGATAGAACCAATTGAAGGAAAGGATTATGAGTTTGTGGATAAGATTGTTGGTGGTGTTATTCCAAAAGAATATATACCTGCTGTAGATGCTGGAATTAAAGAGGCAATGCAAAGCGGTATTATTGCAGGATATCCTGTTATAGGTGTAAAGGCAACCCTTTTTGATGGATCATACCATGAGGTTGACTCTTCAGAAATAGCATTTAAGATTGCAGGGTCTATGGCTTTCAGAGAAGCTGCTAAAAAAGCAAACCCTGTTCTCCTTGAACCTATAATGCTTGTGGAGGTTGATACTCCAGAAGAGTACATGGGAGATGTTATGGGAGATCTTTCCAAGAGAAGGGGAAAAATATTAGGTTCTGAGAAAAAGGGAACAACAATAACAATAAGAGCAGAGGTTCCGCTTGCTGAGATGTTTGGTTATGCTACAGATCTTAGATCTTTAACACAGGGTAGAGCAACATTTACAATGGTATTTGAGAAATATGAAGAGGTTCCAAAAAATATTGCAGATGAAATAGCCGGCGCAAGAGCTAAAGCCACAAGCTAATAAAATTTAGAAAAAGGAGGTAATAAAAAGAATGGCGAGAGAGAAGTTTGAGAGGAAGAAAGAGCACGTAAACGTGGGAACGATAGGGCACGTAGACCACGGTAAGACGACATTAACAGCGGCAATAACATACGTACTATCAAAGAAAGGGCTGGCAGAGTTTATAGGGTATGGGGATATAGACAAGGCACCAGAAGAGAGAGACAGGGGAATAACAATCAACATCACACACGTAGAGTACGAGACAGAGAAAAGACACTATGCCCACGTAGACTGTCCAGGACACGCAGACTACATAAAGAACATGATAACAGGTGCAGCACAGATGGACGGTGCTATACTCGTTGTATCAGCAGCAGACGGACCAATGCCACAGACAAGGGAGCACGTACTGCTTGCAAGACAGGTTAACGTACCATACATAGTAGTATTCTTAAACAAATGCGACATGGTAGACGACGAGGAGCTATTAGAGCTAGTTGAGTTAGAAGTTAGGGAGCTTTTAAACAAATACGAATTTCCAGGTGATGACGTACCAGTAATAAGGGGATCAGCACTTGGAGCATTAAACGACGAAGAGAAATGGGTAAAATCAATAGAAGAGCTGTTAGACGCTATGGACAACTACATACCAACACCAGAGAGGGCTACAGACAAGCCATTCTTAATGGCAATAGAGGACGTATTCACAATATCAGGAAGGGGAACAGTAGTAACAGGAAGAGTAGAGAGAGGAACACTGAAAGTAGGAGATGAAGTAGAGATAGTAGGACTATCAGACGAGATAAGGAAGACAGTAGTAACAGGGATAGAGATGTTCAGGAAGACACTGGACGAGGCAGTAGCAGGAGACAACGTAGGGGTTCTGCTCAGGGGGATAGGAAAAGAGGAAGTAGAGAGAGGACAGGTATTAGCAGCACCAGGAACAATAACACCACACAAGAAATTCAAAGCACAGGTATACATACTTTCAAAAGAGGAAGGAGGAAGGCACACACCATTTTTCCTTGGATACAGACCACAGTTTTACATCAGGACAGCAGACATAACAGGGACAGTAGTAGAGCTGCCAGAAGGGCAGGAGATGGTAATGCCAGGGGACAACGTAGAGCTTACAGTAGAGTTAATGGAGCCAGTAGCTATAGAGGAGCAGATGAGATTCGCTATAAGGGAAGGTGGTAGAACTGTTGGTGCTGGTGTAGTTACTAAAATAATTGAGTAA
>JALVMZ010000106.1 GCA_027032655.1 Desulfobacteraceae bacterium | reverse complement strand
ATATCAGTTCCTTCACCTATACTCCTTGAAAAGAGTTCAGTCCTTTCCACAATTGGTGGATTAATCTCTCTAAAACCGAATGTGCTAAATACCTTCCTTGCACGAAGTTCAAGTTCATACCTGAGCTCTGCTTCATCCGGCAGTATATCCTTAAATCCCCTTATGGATTGAATCTCACCCAAGTCCTTATCCTCTAATTATCCTTAAATAAAATAGATGACCTTTCTATCAGATTACATCCACTCAAGTCAACCGCTCATTGTCTCTATTATAAAAGGAGGTCATAATCCCCTCAATAACTTTGATTATTTATACCAGATGATGCCAGTGTATAAGAATGTAATAACAGAGGATCAAGATGTATAGGATATATCTCATCTGGCATAAGAGATGTGGAGCTATTTTGCCAAAATTCATACAAATTTACAGTAATCCTTTTGTCCCTTGACAGAAGAGATAAATCAACAATAATATCCCTTAATTAAGTTTGTCTCCTTATAAACAGTTTGATTTCATGCAGGCCGGGGTAACAACATATTTATCTACAAAAATTCAAAACAGATTCAATAAAGACAGGTTGATGTGGGGAATTAATATTGGCTTTAAATTTTAATTAAACACGCGGTGTGTCGGATATCTAATAAGGCACCTGAAAAGATGAAATAGGACAGAAGATCGGAATGAAGATGTATGGAGATGTTAGAGATGCGGTGAAATCTCTTAAGTAGAGCAAATATAATGAGGAGGTTAAGATGAGGGCTTTAAAGATATCTTTAATGGTCATGATGGTTACGGTTCTCCTCATTTCAATTCCAGTTGTGGTATTTGCCCGTGCAAGCAGGGGCATGGGGGTTGAGGAGTCTCAACTTCCTGATGAGCTTAAGGGGGTGGAAGTAAGTGATGAGTTTATCCCTCTGGATGAGGAGCCTGTGGGGGTAATACATGCCATGAGAGGGCATGTGGTGGTGGTTCATTCAGAGAAAAGGGGTGCATACTTTGGAATGGCAGGAGACAGGGTGTATGTTTCTGATAAGATTTATACTTTGAAGGATGGCAGGTGCAGGGTAAGGTTTAAGAATGAGGATATAGTGAGCATAGGTTCAGATGGAGTGTTCAGGGTGGATGATATAAGGGTGGTGCCCAAGAAGAAAGAGAAGAGGTCATTTTTCAGTCTCCTGAAAGGGAAGGCAATGTTTTATGCCATGAGGCTATTCAGATACAGGAAAACAGACTATAAAGTCAGGACTCCCAATGCAGTAATGGGAGTAAGAGGGACCAAGTTTGGGGTGCATGTGTACAGGAGAGGGGGCCAAAAGCAGGCATCAAACAGTATCATGGTGGCGGATAGAAAGGCAAATACCCCCATTCATCTTGCCAGCTTAGGTGGAGGATGGGTTACAGATGCATACTGTTATCAGGGGCGGATTCATGTGAATGGGAAACCGGTTAATCCGGGTGAGATGTTTAATGGTAGGACAGGAGAGGTTGTGCCAGTGCCTCGAACCATACTGAGGAATTTAGAGAGGGATACCAGGGTTGAGAGTGAAGCAGGAAAGAAAGGAGAAGCAGGTGAAGAGAGTAATCAGGCAGGCACAGGAGAAGGGGATGTTCAGAAAGAAAGTGCGGAGCAATATGAACAATTGACCAATACCGTTCAGAACCAGATATTAGCAGATGTAAATCATGAGGAGAGTTCATCCCAAAATCAGACAGAAACAGATATGGATCAGGACTCCCAGGAGAGTTCATCCCAAAATCAGACAGAAACAGATATGGATCAGGGCTCCCAGGAGAGCCCACCCCAAACCAGACCCACTTACCATAAAGGCTACTTTTCTACAATGTTGATTAATAAACGGGGTATTGACTATTATAGTAATGGATATGTAAATCAATCATTAAAAAATTTTGATTCTGATCAGGTTCAGGCTGATTCTTTTCAATCTGAAACAGATTATATAAAGCTGGGTGGGGGCTCATCTTCTGTATATGATACTCCACACATAAAAGAAGTTAAACATTATGTAAGTTCAGGTGACCTTGGAACAACCCATCCCATATCATGGAATGAGATGGGACATAATCAGTATATGGAGTGGGGATACTGGACCCATACAGATCTGATTTAT
>JALVMZ010000105.1 GCA_027032655.1 Desulfobacteraceae bacterium | reverse complement strand
GATCAACTGGCACCAGAGATTCGCACTATTGTGGAAAACATGGCTCCAGGACAGGTAAGCGATCTAATCGTCAGGCCACAGGGTATCCAGATCATAAAAGTTATTAATAAACAGAAAGGCAGGATCATGTCCCTTGATGAGGTCAAGGATGCAATATACAGTATCCTTTATAAAGAAGAGGTAAATAGGCGTTTTACAACCTGGATTAATGAATTAAGAAACAGGTCATATATAAAGATTACCTTTTAGAGACATGGAAAAGAAAGGCAATACCACTGAAATTCGCAATAACGAAAAACAGAAAACCCATCCAGGATTAATCCTCAAGAAGGAAAGGGAAAAAAGGGGGCTATCCATAGAGGAGGTATCTGAGCTTACCAGAGTGAGGCCTCATTATATCTCAGCCATTGAATCCAATGACTGGGAGAACCTCCCTGCCGAGGTATTTGTAAGGGGATTTATAAGATCCTATGCAAGGGCTCTTGATTTAAATGAAAAAGAACTGTTGAGCATGCTCCAGATTAATGAACCGGCCAAATTAGAACTGCCCAGGTCCTTTAAAAAAGAGGAAACCCCTCGATTAAAGATATACCTGGGATTATTTGGTGCTATAATTATTATATTTGGTTTATTATTTCTATATGGATATCTGAAAGGAGATAATCAGAAAGAAAATGAGATATTTAAAGAATCAACACAAAAACAGCAGACAACAGAAAAGCAGATAAAGCCCAGAATAGAAGAACCTGACCAGATAGTGTTGCCAGAAGATATCCTTCAAACTAATGAGCCAAAGGCACAACTGCATACGCTTCAATGCCTTGTAAGGGTAAGGACATGGATGAGAGTAAAAATAGATGATAATGAGCCGAGGGAGTTCATATTCGAACCAGGTGCAAGGTTAAACTGGAAGGCAAAGAAGGGTTTTGACCTCCTGATCGGTAATGCCGGTGGCGTTGAGCTTTCCTTCGATGGAAAGCCGCTTGGCCCACTTGGTAAAATAGGTCAGGTAGTGAAGCTTTTGTTACCTGAAAATTTCAATGTTGAGGAGGAATAGGTTGGAAAATATCTTTGATGTATTTGAAGAGAGGGGATTTGTTGAACAGGTAACGGATAGAGAACAGGTGAGAAAACTCTTAGAGACTCCCACCACCTGTTATATTGGTTTTGATCCCACTGCAAGGAGTCTTCATGTGGGAAGTCTGGTGCCCATTATGTCCCTTGCGCATATGCAGAGGGCCGGTCACAGGCCCATTGTGGTTGTGGGGGGCGGCACTGCCCTTGTGGGGGACCCCAGTGGAAAAGAAGAGACCCGACCTATCATGACAAGAGAAGAGATTGAAAACAATGCCAGGGGCATTAAAAAACAGCTCTCACGGTTTCTGGATTTCAGTGAGGGACAGGCAATTATGGTAAACAATGCGGACTGGCTCACAAAACTCAATTATATAGAATTCCTGAGGGACATAGGAAGGCATTTTAGCGTAAACAGGATGCTTTCTGCAGAGAGTTACAGGATGAGACTTAAAACAGGTCTTACATTTATTGAATTTAATTATATGCTACTTCAGGCATATGATTTCTGGTATCTATTTAAACAATATGACTGCAGACTTCAGATGGGGGGAAATGACCAGTGGGGTAATATACTTGCCGGGGTTGAACTGACAAGACGGCTTGAGGGAGAAACCATTCATGGACTCACCTTTCCACTTATAACCACATCCACCGGACAGAAGATGGGCAAGACCCACAAAGGAGCCATATGGCTTGATCCCACTCTTACCTCTCCATATGAATATTATCAATACTGGATAAACCAGGATGATAGAGATGTGGAAAGGTTCCTGGCTTTATTTACCTTTTTACCAATGGATGAGGTAAGGAGGCTATCATCACTGAAAGGTGAAGACATAAGAGAAGCCAAGGAGATTCTGGCATATGAAGCTACCAGATTATGTCATGGAAAGGATGAAGCAGACAGGGCCCGCGAGGCCTCGGAGAATCTATTCAAAGCCAGGGGTGATCTTACATCCGATGCAATTCCTTCCATAACAATCAACATGAGCAGATTCCAGGATGGGATACCCGCTTATATCCTCTTTTATGAATCAGGACTTTGTAATACCAGAAGTGAGGCAAGGAGACTGATTGAACAGGGTGGGGGATATATCAACAACCAGAGAGTTGAAAAATTTGATCAACTCATATCTCATGCTGATCTGGATAACGGGAATCTTCTGTTAAGGGCGGGAAAGAAACGATTCATTAAGGTGAAGGTGAAATAAAAAGTAACGGGATATTAAGGTCCAGTTTATGAGCAAAAAAGCTAAAAAAATAGAGGTTGAAAACACATTGGTTGAGGATCAGCTCAGGGCTGATGAAGATATACCCTCTAAAATCGACCAGGATATACTTGACCTTGTGCCCGCCCTTCCCCCTGAAAGTAAGGCTCCTATCCCATATGACCCCCTCCAGAGGTATTTACTTGAGATAAGAAACTTTAAACTCCTCACCAGGGAAGAAGAGAAAGAGCTTGCCATTCGTGTTAAAAAATATAATGACCAGGAGGCAGCATTTAAACTGATTACGAGCAACCTCAGATTAGTCGTTAAGATAGCCCTGGATTTCTATCGTTACTGGACAAGGAGCCTCCTTGACCTCATTCAAGAAGGTAATGTGGGGCTAATACATGCTGTTAGAAAATATGACCCATACAGGGGTATAAAATTTTCTTATTATGCATCATTCTGGATTAAGGCATATATCCTCAAATTTATCATGGAAAACTGGAAACTGGTGAAGATTGGGACCACTCAGACTCAGAGGAAGCTATTCTTCAACCTGGCAAAGGAGAGAGAAAAGCTCAAGTCACAGGGATTCATCCCTGAACCCAAATTACTTGCAGAGCGTCTTGATGTAAAAGAGAAAGAGGTGGAGGAGATGACCCAGCGGATGAGTGGAGGAGAGATATCCTTAGAGACCCCTGTTCGTGATAATGGAAGGGAGATGCTCCTCTCATTTCTTCCTGATCCAGGTCAACCTGTGGACGAAAAATTGGCAGAGCATGAAAACAGAAGCATACTAATCAAAAAATTGCAGGAATATAAAAATCGTCTCAAAGGAAAAGAGCTTTATATCTATGAAAACAGGATACTGTCTGAACAACCAATGACTCTACAGGAAATAGGCAATAAATATAATATCTCCAGGGAGCGTGTCAGACAGATACAGGAAAAGGTAATTGAAAAGATAAAGAGATGGTTAAAAGAAGACATCCCAAACTTTGAAGAACAATACGCAGATTTTATAAAATGAGAAACTTGAGATTTAAAATAATTCTAATTGTAATGGCGTTATCAACTGGTATTCTCTTTAGTAACTCCTGCCAGAGCCTTCATCCCAGATCATCTCCAAAGGAGAAGACAAAAATCAAAAAAACACTTCATAAGAAGAAAAAGGACCCTCTTAAGGAAGCATACAGAGATTATATTCTATTCTATCTGAATATACTGAAAGGCAGAAAGAACCAGGCTCTTGAATTTCTTTCCAATGCCCTAAAAAATGACCCTGATTCCTTTTATTTAAACGCAAAGATGGCCATCTTCCTTAAGGATATCGAAAGGTTTGATGAAGCCCTAAAATATGCCAGAAAAGCCCTCCAGCTCTCCCCTGATAAAGATAGCACTGTTCAGATAAAGATGCTTCTCGGTGAAATATTTTCAAGATCAGGGAAAGAAGCGGAGGCAAAAGAGCAGTATGAAGAGATTATTAATATGGACCCCACAAGGGACAGGGTAAGATTGCTTCTTGTTACCTATTACATCAAAGATAAGAGATTTTTAAAGGCAAAAAGGCATATTGAAGAGCTACTCAAGAAGAAACCCAACATGATAATAGCCAATTACTATCTTGGAAGAATTAATTTTGAACTCAAAAATTACAAGGAATCTGAGAAGGCATATCTCAGGACAATAAAATTAAGACCAACAATGGAACCTGCCCTTTTTGACCTGGCAAGCCTCTATCAGATACAAAAAAGATATGACGAAGCAATCAGGCTCTATAAAAAGATACTCAAACTCTATCCTGAAAATATCATCGTCCGTGAGAGATTAATCAGCATATATTATAATCAGGGCAAAGAGAAACTTGCAAAAGAGCAGGTGGAAAAACTCAAAGGACTTTCAAAGCCGGGCGATAAAGTTAGAAGATCCCTGGGCCTTATACTTTTAAGGTATGGCAAACTGGATGAATCAATTAAAGAACTCCAGATGATAGTAAAGGCCTGGCCAGAGGATTATAAATCTATATACTATCTGGCCCTGGCATATGAAGAGAAAGGCAACTATGATAACGCCATTGAGTATTTTAAAAAGATACCTAAAAAATCTGAGCTCTTTATTAATGCACAGCTTCATCTTGCATACCTCTATGACACCAAGAAACAATTTAAGGAAGCGGTGAATATCCTTCAATCTGCCATTGAGATTGCTCCTCAGAATACACGGCTGTATCTCATGCTGGGCTCCATATACGAAGAGATTAAAGAATACCCGAAGGCAGTGGAGATATTAAAAAAGGGGCTGGAAAAGGATAACAAAGACGTGGAACTTCTATTCAGACTTGGAGTTGTGCTGGATAAGATGGGTAAAAAGGAAGAGGGCATAGAGCAGATGAGAAAGATACTTGCCATTGATTCCAATCATGCAGATGCCATGAATTATATTGGATACACATATGCAGAACAGGGAATAAGACTTGATGAGGCACTTAAACTTATCCAGAATGCCCTTAAAATCAAACCAGACAGTGGATACATAATCGACAGTCTGGGCTGGGTGTATTACCAGAAGGGAATGTATGATAAGGCATTAAAATCACTTAAAAGGGCAATAGAGCTCACCCCGGATGATCCAACCATAACAGAGCATCTGGGTGATGTTTACATGAAAAAGGGGATGTATAAAAAGGCGCTAAGGATGTATGAAAAGGCACTGAATCTGGATCATCCTGATAAGAAGAAGATGAAAAAGAAGATTCAAGATATAAAGATATTATTAAAAAAGGAAAAGTGATTGATTGAATTACAGGCTCTGCGAAATACTTACATATTATTCATTCTTCTTATTTTATTTTCCATAAACTCATGTGCTCCTTTTATATCTCCTCCAGGACCTCCCATATCTGATGAACAGATTCAGATTCTGCTTTCTCACCTCAAAGAACAGCAAAGCGCAGTAAATTCCTTTTACTGGTCAGGTGAAATGACTCTGAATAGATGGCCATGGAAGGAGCATCTTTTCATATTTGTAGTTGCAAAAAGAGTTCCCCTTCAGATAAGAATTGAAATTTCTCATTCAACGGGGCAGGCCCTTTATCATATACTGATAAAAGGTTCGAACTGTCAGGTGATATCATTTAAAGATAGGGCGATCTATGAGGGCAGACTGGACAATGTTCAACTGATAAGGTCCATATTCTCAGGCCCTGTTCCTGATATTAATACTGTATGGAGTGTAATGAGGGGATATCCTGTGTTTGAGAATATAAAAAATCTAATCCCTGTAAGTAAAAGACAGATCAGGATTATAAAAACATCAGGAAAGGGAATATTAATGCACTTTGCTGGGACTATCTCTATGCCGAAAGGATACAAAATCAAAGGGGATAGAACTGAGATTTGCTTTAACAATATAAGATGTCAGAATGGGATATGCATCTCAAAAAGCATCGAACTGAGAGATTCAGAAAATGGAAACAGACTCAGGATAACCATTAATAATCCTGCTTTTAATAAAGAGATACCGGAGGATATATTTCGTATTACCATACCCCCTGATTTCCAGTTAAAGACCCGTAATAAACCTGGAAAATAGGGCGACTCTTACCTTAACCACCTATACTGAACATGGGTCTTATACATTTCTTTCTGCTTGAAGATAGGACCTTCCCTTTTATGTTGGCCTTTATCCTCATTGCCTCTCTGATCAGGCCCTTTAATTTTTCATCATCTGCCCCATCTCTCATGGGGGATTTGATGTCAATTTCTTTATCTGAAAAGAGACAGCTCCTCAGTTTTCCCTCTGATGTCAACCTGAGCCTGTTGCATGAAGAGCAGAATTCATGACTCATGGCACCTATGAATCCTATCTCACCTGCACCTCCCTGTATTTTAAATCTCCTGGCAGGTCCACCTAAGGGGTCATGTTCAACTTGTATAAGTCTTCCCAGTCCTGATATCTTTGCCTTTATCTCATCTTCGGATACGAAACGGGATACCTTCCAGTTTGTATTGTTTCCCACTGGCATAAACTCAATAAATCTCACATGCAGGGGATTATCCAGAGTAAGTCTTGCAAAATCCTCTATCTCATCATCATTTATTCCCCTTATTATCACCACATTTATTTTGATGGGATCAAATCCCACCTTCTGTGCCTCTGAAATACCCTCCATCACCTCATTAAAATAGTTCCGTCTTGTTATAGATATGAATCTCTCCTCCCGGAGTGTATCAAGACTTATGTTAATGCGGTTAATGCCAGCCATCTTTAATGGTTTTGCAAATTCCCTAAGCAGGACTCCATTGGTGGTAATTGATATGTCCCTTAAGCTATTTTGCGAGTTGAGTCTTGTTAAAAAATCTATTATCCCTTTGCGAACAAGGGGCTCACCA
>JALVMZ010000104.1 GCA_027032655.1 Desulfobacteraceae bacterium | reverse complement strand
TTGGTGCAGAGGCATATGGCAAGATAGCATTTTCATCAATGTATATAGGGCTTGGAGAAAGGGCTGTTGATCTATCCATTCAGTATTCAAACAATCGCTTTCACAGAGGTTCACCCATTGGAAAGAAGTTCCAGATGACCCAGTACAAGATATCAGAAATGGCAATAAGAATTGAAGCCCTGAATTCATATCTCCTCTATGTATGTTCAAGGGTTGACAATGGTCAAAATATCCACAAGGAATCAGCATGCCTTAAGGCACTTGTATCAGAAGACATAAAGGGTATTACATCCCTTTCCATGGAGATACACGGGGCATATGGTCTATCCGATGAATATCAAATAGGATATCTTTACAAAGAGGCCATAGGCGCCCAGGTAATAATGGGAAGTCTTGATATTCAGAGGGTGATTATAGCAAGGTCATTGCTTGATAAAGGCTCATATTCTTTTGACCTTTAAGGTTTCAGGAATTATATTACTAACTTCCTGTTTTATATTTTAATGAATATTGAATAAGAGGGCTTTGCAAAACTGAATAGAAAGCTATCTTTTTTGGGGTATAAATCATTATTGCAGAGCTCTTAATAAGGAGATGAGGTATGGAGACGGAAAGAGTTTCTGAGAATGAGAAAGCAGGACAGGGGAGATCAAGACTCCCATGGGTTATCATTATCCTTATTATAGTGCTGGTTTCTGGATTCGGCTACTGGTGGATTTTCAAGAAGGGCAGGGTTTCAACTGACAATGCATATGTGATGGCAGATATCGCCCAGGTATCAAGCCGAATCCCTGGAAATATACAAAAAATTCATGTCTCTAATGACAAATGGGTAAATAAAGGTGATATCCTTATTGAGCTTGACCCTGAAGATTATGATATATCCGTTAAAGAGGCACAGGCATCCCTTAAGTTTATTGAATCCCAGATTGAGATGGCAGAACTCACCATTAAAATCACGGAAGAGGTCACCAATGCCCAGTTCTTATCTGCAAAGGCAGGGCTTGAAGCGGCAAAACACAAACAGGAGCAGATTAAAAAGAGACTGGATGAGCTCAACCAGAAGAAAAGGGCACTATCAGCTGACTGGAAAGAGGCAAAGAGGGAGGCCAAAAGGATAATTCAGCTCTACAGAAAAGGGGCGGCATCAGAGCAGAGAAAAGATACTGTCTTAACTGCCCTTAAAAAGGCAGAGGCCAGTTTAAATGCAATTGATGCCCAGATCGAATCAGTAAGGTCTGCACTAAAGGCCTCAGAACAGGAGGTTCTGATGGCAAGGTCAAAACTCATCCAGGCAGAGGCCGATAAACTCAAAGTATCTCTTGAAGAGCATCGCCTGATGGGACTCAGGGCAAAAAGAGAGCAGGCACTATCTAAGCTCAGGATGGCTGAACTTAAGCGATCCTATTGCACCATCAGGGCCCCCATCTCTGGTTATATTGCCCAGTGCAGGATACAGGTGGGTGAAAGGGTTATGCCGGGGCAGCCTCTGCTTGCCATCGTTCCTCTCCAGGAGATTTACATAGAGGCAAACTTCAAAGAGACCCAGCTTGAGCATGTAAGAGTTGGTCAACCGGCCATAATCAAAGCGGATATCTATCCTGATTATGTGTTTCATGGCCATGTTGCGGGTATTCGTGCTGGAACTGGTGCGGTGTTTTCCCTGCTTCCTCCGGAAAACGCAACAGGTAACTGGGTAAAGGTGGTTCAAAGGGTCCCTGTAAAGATATTCCTTGATGAGCCCCCGCCTGAGGAATACCCACTGAGGGTGGGGCTTTCCTTGAATGTGACCATTGATGTATCCAGTAAGAGGTCTCATACTACCAGAAGATAAACACATGGAGGCCTGATTGCAGGAGATGAATCAGGATTCATCTGTAAATAAATGGATTATTGCACTCACGGTGGGACTTCCCACATTCATTGAAGTAATGGATGTGAGTGTGGTAAATGTATCACTCCCTCACATACAGGGAAGCTTAAATGCAGGTGTGGACGAAGTTACCTGGGTGCTCACCTCATATCTTGTCTCAAATGCCATAATCATTCCCATTACAGGATGGCTATCCAGCATATTTGGGAGAAAGAGATATCTGATATTCTCCCTGCTTTTATTCACATTAAGCTCAATGCTC
>JALVMZ010000103.1 GCA_027032655.1 Desulfobacteraceae bacterium | reverse complement strand
TTGAATTGTGCCCTGTAATTATTAACAAGACTCACACCTTCAATAATAATATCATAAACCATCCATCTGTTATGGTTCTTCTTCATCCTGTATTGTATGGGGATTTCAACTTTCTCCGGAGTCAATACCTTAACATCTACGGTAGCATAATCACCATCGATCTTTTCTCCGGTGTAATAGACCTTTTCTCCTGAATACCCTTCAACCTTATCAAGATAGGTCCTCTCAAGAAGTTTTCCATAGAGTTTGATAAATTCCTTTTTCTCCTCGGGTGTCCTTTTTCTCCAGTATATAGAAAGTGATCTCCTGGCAAATTCCTCCCAGTCAAATCTTTCGTCAATTGCCTCCCTTATAAGTTTTCTCCTTTTTTCCTTCATCTCAGGCTTTTTTAACTCTGGATCTGTTACTATTGCTATTATCTTATCCGTTGTCTCTTTTATCTTTTCTGTGGGCTCCCCAGCATATACATGGGCACTAAAAAATACCAGTATCACAATAATCATGAATGCTACTCTCTTCATTCCCTGAACCTCCAAAAATAATAAGCGATTACTCAACCTTTCCAAACGCATATTTTGAAATCAACTGCTCAATGTCAACAGCGGATTCTGTCTCTCTTATCCTCTCCCCGGGTTTAAGAACCCTATCTGAACCACCAGGAGAGATGGAGATGTATTTTTCTCCAATCAGGCCCTTTGTCTTGATTGATGCAATGGCATCTTCCTGTATCTCCACCCCCTGCATAATACTCATAACCACCTTTGCCTGATAATCCTCAAGGCTTATATCCTTTACCTTTCCCACCTCCACTCCTGCTATCATAACCGATGCACCCTTTTTAAGTCCACCACTGTTTGCAAAATAGGCATACAGATCATATCCATTGCTCCCTAAAACCTCCATTCCTCCCAGCCTTATGGATAGGTATCCAAGGCATATAATCCCTGCAATAATAAAAATCCCAACAGTTAGCTCAATATCAATCTTTTTCATGGCCTTATTCCTTTTTAAAAATTATTCCTCTATTATAGTTTTTGCAACAGGTGGAGTATCCACCGGGAAACATTCATGGTCTATCTCCCTGTCCCATACTCCTGATAAAAACAGCTTAACCACAGGATTTTCAGAGCACATAATCTCATCCGGTGACCCCGCTATCAGTATTTTTCCATCATGGAGTAATATTACCCTGTCAACTATCTTGAATACCTTAGGTATCTCATGGGTTACGATGATTCCTGTAAAATTAAGTCTTTTATGACATTCATGGATAAGATTAATTATTGTTGAGCCGATTATGGGGTCAAGCCCTGTTGTTGGTTCATCAAATAGCATTATTTCAGGCTCCATAATAAGCTCCCTGGCAAGTGCTGCCCGCTTTATCATGCCCCCGCTTAGCTGTGAAGGATATTTATCCTCTGACCCCTCAAGTCCCACAAGCTGAAGCTCCTTCCGAACCCGTTCCTCAATCTCATTCCTGGGTAAATCCCTCTTCTCTTTAAGTGGAAATGCAACATTTTCAAACACTGTCATGGAATCAAAAAGTGCTCCTCCCTGAAAAAGGTATCCCAGCCTGTCCCTTAATTTTAAAAGGGTCTTACCCCTTGTCCTGCTGATATCATGTCCATCAATAATTACCCTTCCCTTGTCAGGTTTTAAAAGACCTGCAATATGTTTTAAGAGCACACTCTTTCCATAACCGCTCCTGCCAATAAGTGCAAGTAGCTCCCCATCCCTGACTTCAAAGGACACTCCCCTTAAAACCCGATTCTCTCCAAATGACTTATGTAAATCCTCAACCTTTATCATTTCTTAGAAGAATGATGAGGTTAGAAAATAGTCCCACACCAGTATGAGCACAGATGAGAGCACCACTCCCTGTGTGGTTGATGCGCTCACCCCCTCAGCACCAAATCCTGTATAATAACCGGTGTAGTATCCCTTAAAACATGATATCCATGCAATAATAAGGCCAAAATTAAGGGACTTAAATATTCCCTCCCAGACATCCTTTAATTCCACATAATTAATCATCTCGCCAAAATATGTGCCAGAGCCAACACCAAGGAGCTTGCCTCCTATCAGATATCCCCCGAATATACCCACCACATCAAATATGGCAGAAAGAAGGGGTAGGCAC
>JALVMZ010000102.1 GCA_027032655.1 Desulfobacteraceae bacterium | reverse complement strand
GGCACAAAGTATAGCAGTGCAATGAATGCGGTATATCTGGATCCTGAAGGTAGAGAGAAGCCCATTGTAATGGGGTGTTATGGAATAGGAGTAGGAAGGACAGTTGCTGCAGCAATAGAGCAGAATCATGATAAGGATGGGATCATCTTTCCCATCCCAATAGCACCATTTGATGTAATTATTCTTCCGCTTCAGGTTCACACCAGTAGAGTGTCTGAGGAAGCTGAACGGATTTATAGAGGGCTTAAAGATAGAGGCATTGATGTGTTAATTGATGATAGGGATTTAAGACCGGGAGTTAAATTCAAGGATGCAGATCTGATTGGCATTCCCATTAGAATTACCATAGGTGAGAGGGGATTAAAGACAAAAGAGATTGAGATGAAACTCAGGAGTGAGAAAGAGACTGAGCGGATTCCACTTGAGCAGGCTGTTTCTATTGTAGGGGAAAAGGTAAAAGAGCAATATGATAAGATTCAATGATATAGTAAAAGAGATAGAAGCTTATATGCCTGATGCGGACATGGGTCTGCTTCAGAAGGCATATGTTTACTCAGCAAAGGCCCATCAGGGGCAGACAAGGCTATCCGGTGAGCCATATCTTTCTCATCCCCTTGAGGTGGCCTATATCCTGGCAAAGAAGATGAAGATGGATATGGTAAGTATCATCTCAGGACTTCTTCATGACATACCTGAAGATACAGGAACAGATATAGAAGAGATACGCAGGCTGTTTGGTGATGAGGTGGCAACAATAGTAAATGGAGTTACTAACATAACAAAGATTAAGTTCTCCAACCATGAAGAGCGAAGGGCCGAGAATATGAGGAAGGTGATACTTGCCATGACAGAGGATATCAGAGTGATTATGGTAAAGTTCGCCGATCGTCTCCATAATATGATGACCCTGGGATACCATACCCCTGAAAAGCAGGAGCTGATTGCCAGGGAGACACTGGATATATATGCTCCGCTGGCAGGGAGAATGGGCATATACTGGTTGAAATCTTCTTTTGAAGATCTCTGCCTTTATTATCTTGAACCGGTTATTTATGAAAAAATCAAGAATGAGATTGCGGAAAGAGCAGATGATAGGGAAAGATTTATAAGGGAAGTGAAAGAGATTATTTCAGACAAGTTAAAGGAAGCAGGAATAAATGCTGTTATAAGCGGCAGACACAAGCACTTTTACTCCATATACAGGAAGATGAAGGAACAGAACCTTAATGTGAATCAGGTATATGATCTGATTGCATTCAGGATAATAGTAAACTCCATCAAAGAGTGCTATGAATCCTTAGGACTAATACATTCCATGTGGAAACCCCTTCCAGGGAGAATTAAGGACTATATTTCCATGCCCAAACCCAATGGATACAGATCCCTGCATACCACAGTTATAGGACCATATGGACAGAGAATGGAGGTTCAGATAAGGACATGGGAGATGCACAGGATAGCTGAAGAAGGGATTGCTGCCCACTGGAAATACAAAGAACATGTAAACCTGAAGGAGACGGATGAAAGGCAGTTTATGTGGTTCAGACATATGCTTGAAAATCTCAGGGGTCTTAAAGATCCAAGGGAATTCATTGAAAATGTGCGGATGGAACTCTTCCCCAATGAGGTATATGTATTTACACCAAAAGGAGATGTTAAGGCCCTGCCAAAGGGTTCAACCCCCATAGACTTTGCTTACAGTATCCATTCGGAGGTGGGTAATAGGTGTTCGGGCTCAAAGGTAAACGGACGACTCGTTCCTCTGAAATATGAACTTAAAAATGGGGATATAGTGGAAATCATTACATCACCTAAACAGCATCCAAGAAAAGACTGGCTTGAGTTTGTAAAGACATCAAAGGCCAAAAACAGGATCAGACAGTGGATAAGAAGACAGGAAAAAGAGCAGAGCATTGCGCTTGGAAGGGAATTGCTTGAAAGGGCCCTCAGGAAGGCAAACATTGAGATTCCAAATATCATAAAGAGTGATCAGATTCTCTCTGCAGCAAAAGAATTTTCTTTTAATTCTATTGAGGACCTGCTTATGAATATTGGATATTGCAAAGTTTCTCCCGGGCAGGTGGTAGGGAGGCTAAAGCCATTGATGGAAGCTGGGAACAGAAGGACAGCAGGTATAGTAG
>JALVMZ010000101.1 GCA_027032655.1 Desulfobacteraceae bacterium | reverse complement strand
ATTCCTGAAATCAGAGAAGAGAAGAAACAGGAGCCTTCCAAACCCAAACGACCTGCAAAGGTTATTCCCCTTACAAGAAAGGAAGATAAATAAATTTCAGGAGAAATTCAGGGTGATATTCATTTTGAGATTAATCATATCTATCATAGTTGCTATTATTATTAGTAGATTCTTTTTCCCTGAGGCCTCAATTTACAAAATAGTAGGTTTTGCCATTATTTTAATGGGATTTGCCTATCTTTTTGAATATACCAAAAAAAGGGATACAGGAGGAAGGGATGGCAGGTAAAAAGTATGTATATTCTTTTGAGGAGGGGGATGGAAAGAATAAGAAACTCTTGGGAGGAAAAGGAGCCAATCTGTGTGAAATGACCCAGATAGGACTCCCAGTGCCCCCTGGTTTTGTAATTACCACCGAGGCGTGTCTTGAATACCTGAACAATAAAGAAAAGGGTCTATCACCTGAATTAAGGAAACAGATAAGGGATGCAATGTCAGAACTTGAAAAAAAGACAGGTAAGGGTTTTGGGTCTGAGGAGAACCCATTACTTGTATCAGTGCGATCAGGCGCTGCCATTTCAATGCCTGGAATGATGGATACCATACTTAATCTGGGACTAAACTCGGTCACTGTTCGGGGTATGATTAAGGCCACAGAAAATGAGCGCTTTGTATATGATGCATATCGCAGATTCATTCAGTTGTTCAGCACAATAGGATTAAGGATTGATGGAGACGAATTTGACAAGATTTTTGATAAGATAAAAGAAAAATATAGAGCAAAATATGATACTGACCTCAGTGCTGAGGCACTAAAGGAGACATGTGAGGAATTTCTGAAGTTGGTTCAGGAGAGATACGGAAAGGGTTTTCCAGAGGATCCTTATGAACAGCTTGAAATAGCGGTAAAGGCGGTATTTGATTCATGGATGGGAAAGAGGGCAGTGGATTATAGAAGGGAATTTAATATCACTCCTGATATGGCAAATGGAACAGCGGTTAATATATGCACAATGGTTTTTGGGAATATGGGAGATGATAGTGCCACTGGAGTCGCATTCACAAGAAATCCTTCAACCGGTGAAAATCGTCTCTACGGGGAATATATGATAAATGCCCAGGGGGAGGATGTGGTTGCAGGAATAAGGACTCCAAAGCCTGTTAAAGAGTTGAGAAAGGATATGCCGGAGGTTTACAGAGAGCTTGAAAAACTCAGACACACCCTTGAGAGACATTATCGGGAGGTCCAGGATTTTGAGTTTACCATTGAGAAGGGTAAACTTTACTGTCTTCAGACAAGGAATGCAAAGATGAATGCTTCTGCGTTCATCAAGACATCAATTGATATGGTAAATGAAGGGCTTATAACTGAAGAGGAGGCAATACTCAGGGTTGAACCCAATATGCTGACTCAATTGCTTCATCCAAGACTTGATCCAAAGGCAGATGTCAAGCCACTTGCAAAAGGAATAGATGCCTCGCCTGGTGCAGCATCAGGAAAGATTGTCTTTGATGCTGATAGGGCGGAAAACAGGGCAAGACTTGGTGAAAAGGTAATCCTTGTAAGGGAAGAGACAAAGCCAGAAGATATACATGGATTTTTTGCCTCCCAGGGAATACTTACCAGCAGAGGAGGAAAGACATCCCATGCCGCTGTGGTTGCAAGGGCCATGGGAAAGCCCTGTGTTTCAGGATGTGAGGATATAGTAATCAATCATAGGGCAAAGGAGGCCTCAATTGGTGGGGTAACATTAAGAGAGGGGGATACCATTACAATCGATGGTAGCACAGGGAATGTATATAAGGGTATTGTTCCCACTATTGAACCAGAATTTGTGGATGACCTGCTGGTTCTTCTTGAATGGGCTGATGAGATAAGTGTGCTTCAGGTTATGGCAAATGCAGATACACCTGAGGGGGTGAAAAAGGCAAAAAAATATGGTGCAAAAGGAATAGGGTTATGCAGGACTGAGAGGATGTTTAATCAGCCCGATCGTCTTCCTATTGTTCAGGAGATGATACTGGCGGATAGTGCAGAAGAAAGACAAAAGGCCCTGGACAGGCTACTTCCCTTTCAGCGGAATGATTTTATTGAGATATTTCGCATAATGGAAGGCTATCCTGTAACTATACGGCTTCTGGATC
>JALVMZ010000100.1:1352-2145 GCA_027032655.1 Desulfobacteraceae bacterium | reverse complement strand
AAACAGGCCCATAATCTGGCACAGGATGAGGATGAATACGACACTTTCTTTGTTCCTGAGAATGCCCGGTGGGATCACCTCAAGAATCTCAAGCACGATATAGGTGCAGAACTCAACAAGGCAACCGAGGCAATAGAAGAACACAATCCGACTCTGGAAGGTGTGCTGGTATCCATAGACTTCAATATCAAAAACAAACTCTCTGATAACAAACTCCGTGACCTGCTCTCCCATTTTTCAAAATACCGGCTCAGGAATGAGGATTTTGAGAAACCGGATATGCTCGGGACAGCCTACGAATACCTGATCAAAATGTTCGCAGACTCAGCAGGTAAAAAGGGTGGGGAGTTCTATACACCCTCTGAGGTCGTTAATCTGCTCGTACACTTGATTAAACCCAAGGAAGGGATGAGGGTTTATGATCCCACTGTAGGCTCGGGTGGCATGCTCATTCAATCCAAACATTATCTTTCAGAGCAGGGACAGAATCCAAACAATATTTCCCTGTTCGGGCAGGAGATGAATCTTAACACATGGGCTATCTGTAAAATGAATATGTTTCTCCATGGTATCTATAATGCGGATATCAGGAAGGGAGATACCATCCGTAATCCTCAGCATATTGAAGGTGGAGAAATAATGACCTTTGATAGGGTAATTGCGAATCCGCCATTCTCCCTAAAAAATTGGGGCAAGAACTCTGCTGAGAATGATGAGTTTGGTAGATTCCCGTATGGAACGCCTCCTAAAAATGCTGGTGATCTTGCCTTCGTTCAACATATGATAGCTTCAC
>JALVMZ010000100.1:0-1342 GCA_027032655.1 Desulfobacteraceae bacterium | reverse complement strand
AGCTTCACTCAATGCGGAAGGAGTTCTTGGTGTTGTCATGCCCCATGGTGTTCTCTTTCGTGGTGGTGCTGAAAAGAAAATCAGGCAGGGTATTCTTGCAGATGATCTGCTTGAAGCTGTTATTGGTCTTCCCTCAGCATTATTCTATGGGACTGGTATCCCTGCTTGCCTCCTGATTATCAACAAAAATAAGCCAGCAGATAGAAAGGGTACGGTTCTTTTTATCAATTCTGAGCTGGAATATGAGGAAGGTAAGAATCAGAATAAACTCAGACAGCAGGATATAGATAAGATCGTTGCTACCTTTGATAATTACGAGGAACTGAAACGATACTCCAAGGTTGTTATGTTTGATGAGATCAAAGAGAATGATTTCAACCTGAACATTCGGAGATATGCTGATACCTCACCTCCACCCGAAATTTATGACGTGAAGGGTATTCTCCACGGTGGTATTCCAAAGTATGAGGTTGAAGATGAGTATATCCAAGAGACTTTGAATGGATTTGATGTTTCTGTGATTTTTGATGATCGCGGAGATGGATACTACGAGTTCAAACCGACTGTTGAGAATAAGGAGATGATACGGGAGGTTCTTGGGGATGTGGATCAGGGAATCATCTCTCAATTTGAACGGTGGTGGGATAAGTATAAAGTTTCTTTGAGGGAACTGGATAATCAGGTAGAAGAGGCTGAAAGAGTGATGAAAGGGTATCTTGAGGAGCTTGGGTATGAGTAGTTCAGATGATATGCAGGTTCCTGATGGGTGGAGCAGTGTATCCCTTGGAGAAATAGGTAAGTTCTCAAAGGGAAAAGGAATATCCAAGAAAGATACTACACCGACTGGACTTCCCTGTATAAGATATGCAGAAATTTATACTGATCATGATTTTGTTATAAAAAAATTCAAATCCTTCATTCCACCTGAGTACATAGGGAAAACAAAACAGCTTTCAACCAATGACCTGATCTTTGCTGGTTCTGGTGAAACGGTTGAGGATATTGGGAAGTCAGTTGCGTTTATTGGTGACGAAGAGGCGTATGTTGGTGGTGATGCAGTTATACTTTCTCCTACCATAGAATATGATAGTCTATTCATATCTTATCAGTTAAACGATGATGTTAGTAGAATTCAGCTTAGAAAGTATGGTCAGGGTAGTTCCGTTATCCATATTTACTCTTCAGAATTGAACAAAGTTATTATCCCTCTCCCTCCCCTCCCTGAACAAAAGAAAATAGCCTCAATCCTCACTTCTGTTGATGATGTAATAGAGAAGACAGAAGCTCTGATCAGCAAGCTCCAAGACCTTAAAAAAGGGATGATGACCGAGTTGCTGACAAA
>JALVMZ010000099.1 GCA_027032655.1 Desulfobacteraceae bacterium | reverse complement strand
GCATATAATGGTAGTGCATATTTGGAGGGTTTGAGTGTTTGTCAGAGTAAAACCTTCAGGACGCTACAAGTATTTGCAGATAGTAGAAAACTCTCGTGAAGGGAAAAAGGTAAAACAGCAGGTATTATGTACTTTAGGAAGATTGGACAGGTTAACTGAATCAGGAAAGCTTGATAGTTTTACCGAATCACTTTTACGTTTTAGCAAGAAACTAAAAGTGATAAATATGTATAAGCAAGACCAGGTAAAGGTATTAAGGGATGTAAGTATAGGGCCGGCATTAGTATTTGAAAGGATATGGAAGGACTTAAAGCTGGAGGAGATAATAAGAGAAGTTGGAAGTGGGCGTAATTATCAATTTGAACTTGAGAGGGCAATATTTCTAACTGTGTTACATCGACTTTTTGAATCGGGTTCTGACAGGAAAACTGAGAAATGGAAGCAAGATTATAATATATCCGGGGTTGAAGGGATTGAATTACATCAGTTATACCGAGCGATGGCGTGGCTGGGGGAGAGCAAAGGGATAGGGATATCAAAGGGAAGAGAGGGTTATGAGCAGCACATTAAGGAAAAGATTGAGTGGTTGTTGTTTGAGAAGAACAGAGATTTATTTTCGACATTGGAGGTAGTATTTTTTGATACAACGAGCATCTACTTTGAAGGGGAAGGAGGTTCTTTAGGGGAGAATGGGCACAGTAAAGATCACAGGCCTGATTTGAAACAGATAGTGGTAGGGGTGGTATTGGATCAAGAAGGCAGGCCTATTTGCAGTGAAGTGTTACCCGGGAATACAGCCGATGCCAAGACATTATTACCGGTAATAGTACGGCTTAAGCAGAGATTTGGAATTAATTCTTTTTGTATAGTAGCAGACAGGGGGATGGTGAGCAAAAGGCTTATGGAGACGCTAGAAAGTCCGTCTTTTCGGATTAATTACATATTTGGGAGCAGGATGAGGAGGCAGAAGGAAGTAAGGGAAAAAGTACTTGGAAGTGAGGGTAGTAGGTATAAAGAGGTACCAATAGCGAGGGCGGGAAAGACGAATCCGCTATTACTGAAGGTAAAAGAGGTGACAGTGAATGGGAAAAGGTATGTTGTCTGTTACAATCCGGAACAGGCTAAGAAAGATGCCTTGGACAGGGAGGCTATTGTTGAATCACTTAAGGAGAGATTGAAGAGAGGGGATAAAGCGTTAGTAGGTAACAAGGGTTACAGGAAGTATTTAAAAGTCAGAGAAGGGGAAGCATTTGAAATTGACTATGAGAAACTAAAGGAAGAGGCAATATATGATGGTAAATGGGTATTACAGACGAATACGGACTATTCGGCTGAAGAAGTTGCAGTGCAGTACAAGCAGCTGTGGATGGTTGAGAAGGCATTTCGTACTGTAAAGAGTGTACTTGAGACGAGGCCTATTTATCATAGATGTGAAGAGACTATTCGTGGGCATATTTTCTGTAGTTTTTTAGCTTTGATAATGATGAAGGAGTTGTATTCCAGATTGGAGGAAAAGGGATATCATTTTGAATGGGAGGATATACTGCGTGATTTGGAAGCATTACGAGAGGTGACCCTTGAGATGAAGGGGGAAAAGTATTACCTGAGAACTGAATTACGAGGGACGTGTTACAGTGTATTGAATGCAGTAGGAGTGGCTGTACCACCTAGAGTACGGAACTAAGGCAGGATTCTCTATTACAAGCAAAACGTAGTGCCAAGAGGGTTTATTCAAATTCTAATTCCTTTTACCACAAATATTTAACAATTTGCACTGTAGAAGATGGGTTAAAGGATCATGGCACCGGAAACAGAATCGAGGGTAATTATAGTAAGGGTGAAAAGGTTGTGCTTATAGATGACGTTATTACTACGGGCAAGAGCAAGGTGGAGGCTATCAAGGTGTTAAGGGAGGCAGGGCTGGAGGTTAGTGATATGGTGGTTCTTGTTAACAGGATGGAGGAAGTGGACGAGGAATTGCCAAGATATAATGTCAAACTCCATTACTATGCACACATCGATGAATTGATAGATCATCTTATAAGAGCCTGTAAAGTTTTCTGTGTAACTGCAAGTTTTTACTCATCAGTAAATCGATCTCCATATTCTAAAAGAAATCGGTTCATTGCAGGCTTCCAATTTCTCAGTGGCATAGTCCAGCTTTTTGAA
>JALVMZ010000098.1 GCA_027032655.1 Desulfobacteraceae bacterium | reverse complement strand
TATCCCGCATCCCTGAGCTCCTGCCCACTATAATATCCCTGTCTATACAGGGTTTCTCTTCTGGTCTGGAGCATGATTCCATATCTGCTTTTATGAGATTTATGGCGCGATTAACAGCAGATTCAATCTCATTCACATCAAGGGGTTTATGTATATAGTCATATCCTCCCCTCTTCATGGCCTCTATGGTGGTCTCCATGTCCTGATATGCGGTTATCATGATAATCTTGGTCCTGCTGTCTATGTGTTTCATTTCACTTAATATATCCAGTCCATTTGAATCTGGCAGGCGAATATCAAGTATTACCACATCAGGTCTGTGGGATTTAAAAAGACTCAAAGCTTCTGAACCCGTGCAGGCCTTCAGCACAGTATGTCCTGATTCTGACAGAAACATATCAAGTGTTTCAATTATTGAGGGTTCATCATCCACAACTAATATTTTAGCCATGCTTTCCTCTCTATGGGGAGTGTAACCCTGAAAATAGCCCCTTTTGGGTAATTATTTTCCACTGAAATACTGCCCTTATGGGCTTCAATTATCCTTTTTGCAATGCTCAGTCCAAGACCTGTGCCAGTGCTCTTTGTGGTGTAAAAGGGTTTAAATATTTCTGAGTGCAATTCCTTTGAAATGCCTGTTCCTTGATCTTCAACGCTGATTTCCATTAATGGACTATCTCCATTTTCTATATAATATGAGCGTATAAATATTTCCCCTCTTTTTTCCGATGCCTCTATAGCGTTTAATATTAAGTTTATAAATACCTGACATATCTTTTCCCCATCAATCTCTGCCTTTGGTATTGAAGAATCATAGGATCGGATGATCCGTAAATCCTTTTCCTTGGCTTTTGCCTCAAGCAGATCCACGCATCCTCCCAATATCTGATTTATATCATATCTTTTTGTCTGAATCTGCACAGGTTTTGCAAAATCAAGCAATTCCTTTAATATCTTTTCAACCCGTATTACCTCTTGTGTTGATATTTCAATCCTGCGTCTGTCATTTCCTTCTATATGGGGATTCCTGCTCAGTATTTGAAGATTCATTTTTACTGCAGAGAGTGGATTTCTTATCTCATGTGAGAGAGATGCCGTTATCTGACCAATATAGGTCATTCTTTCTGTTTCTCTCAGTTTTTCCTCTATCCTGATCCTCCATGTTATATCCCTGCAAAGGCATATAATTGATGGTCTGTTTTTATAGATGGTTGCCTTTAGATTCATTTCTGTTGGCAGGCTGTGTCCATCCTTGGTAAGTCTCAGGTAGTCAAATGGACGGGATCCTTCTGCTCCACTGCCAATCCCTTCAAAGACCTCAAGTGCCCTGTCCCTGTCGGCAGGGTCAATAAATTGCCAGAACTTCTTGCCAAGCACCTCATTTATTTCATATCCATGCATCTGGGAGAACGCCCTGTTCGCAAATACAACAACCTGGTTTCTGATCACCACATATCCTTCACTTATCTCTTCCACAAGCCTTCTGTATTGGAGTTCTGATTCCAGCATCTCCTGTGTGCGTTGCTTTACCTTTTTTTCTAAGTCCTTACTGTATTCCATGATTGATCGTTCATGCATGGCCTGAAACCAGTCACTGAATTTATGAATAGTATAGGCAAGGCAGTGGTTTATCCTGATGCTGTTATCTCTGAAGGTCTTAAAATCAGTCTTAGAGCCCATGAGAGGTATTACTATTTTTCTGAAAAGCTCAAAGGCCTTTTGCACATCTGAAAGGGCAAAGCCTGCTTCAAGTCTCATTTTGGTTATTTTTTTTATAAAATTATCAATGGGACCCAGGTCATGATTCAATAAAAAGGCTCGGTTTGCTTCAAATGCCTCCGTAACCGTTTCAAAAAGTTCTGCAATGGGTCTTTGTGAATACCTGTCGCTCACCTCTGAGTGAAGACGCATAACCCATTCGTTTATAATCCTATCACGGTAGGTGTTAAGGAATTGGTTCAGAGAAAAGGTCATGTAATTAATTCCTTAAGGAATGGATATTAACAATTTTATTAAAATTTTAATTTCCTTTCCTATTTAGTTGAGTATTGAGATAAATTAATATTATAGATGCTACCCGGGTCTTTGTTTCCGCTCAGAAGCCTCCCGGGCTGGTCTTTTTAACTCACTTATCTTACGGGGGATTCCTTACCCCCTCCCCATTCCCGCTC
>JALVMZ010000097.1 GCA_027032655.1 Desulfobacteraceae bacterium | reverse complement strand
GATTTATACTTGAGTATTGGATTGATGAAGGCTGGTATGTAGGAAAATTAAGAGAAGTGCCCGGTGTGTTTAGCCAAGGAGAAACTCTTGAAGAGTTAGAAGAAAACATAAAAGAAGCATATCAGCTTATGATGGCCGAAGAAGACTTTTTGCCATCTAAAGAAGTGTTTAAAAAAGAGCTGGAAATCCAGGTGTGAAAAGAAAAGAATTTATTAAAGAGTTGGTGGAAGCGGGCTGCAATTTAAAAAGACATGGATCAAAACATGATATTTATGTAAATCCTAAAAATTGCAGGAAGGCACCTGTTCCAAGACATGCAGAAATCGGAAATACTCTTTGTGAATTAATCAGGTAATAATTGGGATTAAAATAGGATATTCTAACAAATCATTCCAACGGATGACCAATAGCCGCCCCTAAATTCACAGGAGAAAGGAAATAGAAAGTAAAAAATTCAGGTATTCAGGATAAGGTTATTATGGCCTGTCCTCAGGAGATCAAAACTAAGGGCAGGCCATAAAACTAATACTCAGGAGGGAGAAGTCTTAACTGGGCAAGTGAGAATACAGGACCATCCTTACATACAAATTTATCACCGATATTGCACCTTCCACACATCCCGATTGCACATTTCATCCTGTTTTCAAGGGAAAGAATAATCCTCTCAGGTGGAAACCCCAGTTTTTCCAGGACCGGTTGTGTGAATTTTATCATGATAGGTGGTCCGCAAACTATTGCATATGCATCCTCGGAGCTCTTTACCTTCTGCTCTGTAATTGTGGGGACAAAACCCACATTGTATTTCCAGTTGGGATCGTCTGTGGCATCAACTGTTATATGCATCTCCAGATCGTCCCTCTTTTCCCATTCCATCAACTCTTCTTTGTAAAGAAGCAGACCCGGATTTCTGGCTCCATACACCACAATGATATCTTTAAATTTTGGTCTATTGTCGGGATGTAGCATATAAACTATACTTGACCTTAGTGTGGTGAAGGCAAATCCCCCACCAATAATAACAACATTCTTCCCTTCCATCTCATCCCAGGGATACCAGTTGCCCAATGGTCCCCTGATTCCCATTATCTCTCCCACCTCCATATTATGGAGATAAGTGGTAACTACACCCACTTTATTTACTGTAAATGTTACATACCCCTTTTCTGTGGGAGACGATGCAATACCAATGGGAATCTCACCCTTGCCTGGGACAGAGAGCTCAGCAAACTGGCCAGGCATATACCTGAATTTCTCTTCATCCTCTGGATTCAGGAAGACGAATTTAAATGTCTTTAGGTTCCTGTCTTCCGTTTCCACCACTATATCCTCTATTCTTACCGGGTAGGGTAGATATGGATTCTTCAACTTAAACCCCCTTTATGGATATCATATTTGTATCATCAGATTAAATACCTCTCGAATATCAATATTGACAGGACAGTATCTCACACACCTGCCACATCCTGAGCACTGGATTCCATTTCCATACCTGTCCAGATAATATTTAAGTTTATGCATAAATCTCTGTCTCACCCTCTGAAATTTTTTATCCCTGGGATTATGTCCTGAACCATGAAGAGTAAATAATGGGAACATACATGAATCCCAGTTTCTAATCCTATCCCCTTCCTTCTTATATACTTCATCCTGTATATCAAAGCACCAGCAGGTGGGACACAGAAATGTGCATGTTCCACAATTCAAACACGAAAATGCCACCTCTTCCCAGAAAGGGGCGTTAAAAAGAGACAATGTATCTTTATCCTTTAACAGGGATACCTCTCCAATCCCATTTATCCTGGCCTCTGCACTCTGCTTTAACTCTTTGGCCTTTTTTAAATCCGACTCAGATGCCGAATCCAATCCCTCAATTCCTTCAATAAGTTCGCGTCCTTTATCAGTTATGGGAGAGAAAATATATTTATCTCCTAAATCATACATTAAAACATCCAGATACTGCTCATGAAATGGCCCCCCACCCACTGAGGTGCAGAAACATGTGGAGCATGGATTGTTACATCCAAACCCTATAAAAAGTGTGGAGTTAAATCTTTTCAGCCACCATGGGTCCTTATATTCAGGTGTATCGAAATTAACCTTTACTATATTGAATGCATGGGCATCACATGGCCTTATTCCAAAAATGAGCTGAGGGGAAAAATCCTTTTCAGCCTCTTTCATGATAAAGGCATCTTCCTCTTCGGGATCAATTGAATACACGAACATCCTATCTGACTGTGGATAGATTATCCCTTTGGGAGATAGCCTGGAATTCTGATAATTCAGGTCAGCCCTTATACCATTGCCCAATGGCCTAAATAGATGATAGTCTCCATCTCTTGAAGGAACAAAGACCTTATATCTTTCTTTTAGATTATTTAAGACATCCTCCAGCCTATCCTTTTCAATAATCTTACTATCCTTCATGGCAATTACCTTTTCCTTTTTAAAAGCAGATTATCAATAAACGAACTCGTTATAATCGTCCTTATTATAAAAATCCAGAAGGGGTCTTGCTTCTGGATCAAGTCCGGGTTTCCAACCAAACAGTTCGAAGGCATCCTTATTTAACTTCTTTGTAAATTGTCTCATGGATATACCCATGGGACAGACTCTTTCGCAGGCACCACAGTCAGTGCATCGGCCAGCACAATGGAATGCCCTCAGGATATGAAAGGTCATAGTATCTGTGGGATCAATGCTTTTCCCCACCCACTGTGGCTTGGATTCATCCACAAAGCATGTGGGGCAGTAACACAGTGGACATGCATTCCTGCATGCATAGCATCTTATACAATTAGATATAAGTCTGGTAAAAAAATTCCACTTGTTTTCCGGATCCTGTTTTTCAATGGATTTAACATCTTTGTAAGTATCCACTTCCTGCTCCTGAACAGGTTCTCCCAGGAGTTCATCATAAATTATGGGATTTCTGTGCTGACAGACTTTACAATTGTTTCTCAAAAAATCCGATTTTTTAAGGGTCTTATCAAATCCATCTCCTTTTACAGTGAATTCATCTCCATCTTCACTGAATTCTGCTATATCCTGATGATCCACCTCTCTCATTATTGCCCTATGATCCAGCACTCCTTCACAGGGAATGCCAAGTATATAAAGCTGATCCCTTTTTATCTGATTTTCGCTTATATGGATAACGATGTTTCTGGAGTTACATCCATTTGCTATAATCCCTATCCTGTCTGTCCTCTTTGTTAGATAATTGCATAGATTAAGGGCACAATTGGAATCCCATATTAAGGTATCAACCTTTGAAGGGTCATCTATGATAACAGGCTGATTCATCAGAGGCACACTGCCCTCTTTATACCCAATGAATACATCCACTTTGCCTTCCTCAAGGAGTGCCTTTGCCCTTTCTCTGATCTTAGAAGTATATCTTTGCATCACGCCACCTCAGCTCTTTTCTTTATAAGAAATCTGGCAGGACCCAGTGGAGCCACCTCATCTGCTATCCTGTTGGCGACTTCAACAAACTTGGTGGCCTCCGCAGATGATATCCAGGAAAAGTGAAGCCTGCCCGGTTCTATTCCTATATGTTCTAAAAGCCCTTTAAGGAGTGCAAACCTTCTCCTGGCATAATAATTACCTTCCAGGTAATGGCAATCTCCTGGATGTCACCCAGACACCCAGACTGCATCTGCCCCATTCCTGAAAGCAGCCAGTATAAGTTTTGCACTGACCCTCCCAGAACACGGCACCCTTATTACTCTAAATACAGGTGGGTATTGCAATCGACTAACACCAGCAAGATCTGCTGCACCATAACTACACCAGTGGCACAAGAAGGCCATTATTTTAGGCTTCCACTCACTCATTTTATTCTCCTTATAATTGTAACTCATTAATCATTGCGATTATCTGGTCTTCACCAAAACCCTTAAGATTAAGTGCCCCCGACCTGCATGAAGCCACACACAGGCCGCATCCCTTACACAGGGCAGGATTTACCTCTGCCTTACCTTTGTTGGGTCCCTCCTGAACAAAACTTGGAGCTGAATAGGGGCATATCTCTACACATATACCACAACCACTACAGAACATGGGATTTACCTGTGCCACTGTTCCACTTACAAATACCTGCTTTTTGGCAAGCAGGGTAACTGCCCTGGAAGTGGCTGCCTGTGCCTGCGCCACACATTCGTCCAGAGGTTTGGGATAATGACCGAGTCCTGCAAGGAACACCCCATCTGTTGCAAACTCACTGGGACCCAGCTTTGCATGGGCCTCCACATAAAACCCATCTTCATTTAGTGGCACCTTGAAGAATTGTGCCAGTTCTTCATCTTTTTCAGGGATTATGGCAGTTGCCAGGGTCAAAATATCTGCCCTTATTATAACAGACTTTTTCAGAACATGGTCTATTACATCTATATAGATGCCATCCTGTTTTGCACTCACCTTTGGCTTTTGATCAAGCTGATACCTTATAAACACTACACCCAGTTTCCTTGCCTTTCTATAAAGATACTCTCTTTCCCCATATGTCCTTATATCTCGATAAAGCACATAAACATCCATCTCAGGGTTTAATTCTTTCAGATGTATAGCGCTTTCCATAGTGTGAGTGCAACACACCCTGGAACAATACATCCTTCCCGGTTCCCTGGAGCCAACACATTGTATAAATACCGCTGTTTGAATATCCTTCAAGGAAGGGTCATCTTTTATAAAAAGTTCATCCAGTTCAAGGTGGGTAAGAACCCTCTTATCTTCACCATACATATACTCATCGGGCCTGTATTCCTTACCACCAGTTGCCAGTAAAGCAACCCCATGTTCGATGGTTACTTCTTTGCCATTTTGATCCAGTGTGGTTTTAAAATTTCCCACAAACCCATCCACATTCTTTATCTTTGCCCCCAAGTATATATCTATATTGGGATCTTCGTTTACGGAATCAATAAGTTCTTTAAGTCCTTTCTGGACATCTTCTCCCATCCATGTCCTGTAAAGTCTCCTCGCCTGCCCCCCTAACTCCTCACCTTTTTCCACAAGGATTACCCTGTATCCCTGAGAGGAAAAGCTCCTGGCAGCAGTCATACCACTGATGCCTCCTCCCACAACCAATGCCTTCTGGTCTATATCAAGCTGCGCCTCAGCAAGGGGCTCCATGAGGGCTACCTTTGCCACTGCCATTCTTATAAGGTCTTTTGCCTTATTTGTGGCCTCTTCTGGCTCATCTTTGTGGACCCAGGAGTCCTGATTTCTGATATTTACCATCTCAAACAGATACTTGTTCAAACCTGCATTAACCAGTGTCTCCTGAAACAGGGGTTCATGAGTTTTGGGACTGCATGCAGCAACCACAATCCTGTTCAGGTTCTGCTCTTCTATTACTTTCGCCATTGTGTCCTGGGTATCCTGTGAACATGTATAGAGGTTATCTGTTACATATTCCACATATGGGAGGCTCCTGGCATAATCCCTTACAGAGGGAACATCCACAACACCCCCGATATTTATACCGCAATTGCAAACAAATACACCTATCCTTGGCCTTTCTCCAATTACATTCCTCTCTGGCCTTATCTCCTTCTTTCTTGCCTCTGATCCCCTCACTGGCGAAAGTAGTGCACCAGCTTCAGTCGCTGCTGAACTGGCCTCTATTACCGTCTGAGGTATATCCTTTGGCCCCTGGAATGCACCACATATGAATATGCCATCCCTGTTGGTTGCCACAGGTCTAAATGAAGAAGTCTTTCCAAAACTACCCTCTGTAAGCTCTATTCCAAATCTATGGGCCATCTCTATAACATCAGAAGGAGTCTCAAGGCCTACAGAGAGCACGGTCATATCAAATATCTCTTCTTTTAATTCCCCATCTTCAGTAACATATTTCAATACAATATCTTCTCCATCCTCCACCTTTTCTATACTGTGTATCCTGCACCTGACAAATCTGATCCCATGCTTTTCTTTTGCATCTTCATAATATCTCTCAAAATCTTTTCCATGGGTTCTCATATCCATATAGAATATGGCACAATCAAGATCATCTGAAGCATGCTCTTTGGCAATTACTGCCTCTTTAATGGCATACATACAGCATACCGCAGAGCAGTATCCATTATCACACCTATTTATATCCCTTGAGCCAACACACTGAAGCCATGCAATGCTCTTTGGCTCTTTCTCATCCGATGGCCTCACAAGGTGTCCCATTGTAGGGCCTGAAGCAGACAGGATTCTCTCAAATTCCAGGGATGTTATCACATTTGAAAATTCTGAATAATAATAACTGGAATATAATGAAGGATCAAATACCTTAAAACCAGGAGCAAATATGATAGAACCCACCTCTAAGGTAATCTCCTCCTCTTTATCATCAAATTTTATTGCGCCTGCCTGACAGAATTTCTCACATGCCCTGCATTTTCCCTTTTTAAAATAGATGCAATTATCTTTATCTATTACATATTTGAGAGGGACAGCCTGTGCATACTGAACATATATGGCCTTCCTCTTTGACAATGCCTGATTGAATTCATCCACCACCTTTTTAGGACATTTTTCAGCACATTGACCACATGCAATGCATCTGTCCATATCCACAAATCTGGGGTGTTTTACAACTTTAACCCTGAAATCTCCTGCTTCTCCATCAATATCTTTTACTTCGGCGAGTGTGATGAGCTGGATATTTATATGACGGCCGACCTCGACCAGCTTGGGTGAAAGTATTCACATGGCACAGTCATTGGTGGGGAAGGTCTTGTCCAGTTGTGCCATTGCCCCACCGATGGAAGGAGACTTT
>JALVMZ010000096.1 GCA_027032655.1 Desulfobacteraceae bacterium | reverse complement strand
TCTTTGCCCCCCTCTTTTAAAAAATTGTTGAACACAAAATTCACAAACCTGATGTTTTCCACATTAAGGGTGGGGGATGGGTCAATACCCCTTGTGATATTATAGAACATTCCTATTGAGTCCCTCAGTCTGTGATTATTTGCTTTTATACATATCTCAAGTATCTTATCCAGAATCAGAAGGGATTTATCTCTGATGAGCCTGTCATCATTATCAGGTTTAAGGCGTGAAAGATACCCTTTCATGATTGATTTTGCTTTTTGAGATAGCCTTCTGAAAAGGATAAAATTATCTCCTGCCTTGATTGCGAATTCATCGGGGTAGGATTCTCTCCCTTTTATTATAAGATATTTTTTGGCATCCCTGAGGTAATTCTGTGCCTCCTTAAAGAGCTTTTTTGCCTGTTTATAATCATTGTCAACATAGACCTTCATACCAAATGAGCTTGCAACAAGAGGGGGCATCATCAGTATTCCTGTCTCTCCATTATATGGGAAATCGTTCATATAGTTGGTGGTATATCTCAAAATAATATTCTTTAAATGATTATATTCGCAGAATGTGTTAGTTCCTGAAAGTAAAATAGACAGAATAGTAAGTGCAACTGTGGTTCTGATTTTTCCCATAATACTGTTAATACTCATCACCAAGTAGATGATAGTTACCAATATGAACACTTCTTAAACCTTCACTCAGGGCAATTTCCCTTGCTTCCAGTGCGTGTCGTCTGGATGTGCGTGGAAGGTCATCAAGAAAGAAAGTGGGATGAAAACCCAGAAGGCTGAGCGGTATATCTCTGTTGAGCCCTGAAATAAAAGAAGCGATGGCCTTTACCTCTTTTTCATCAATATATCCAGGAACAAGCAGTATGCTTGCAATAAGGAATGGTGGATCTGGGCGTTTTTTGATAAGGTTCGATAAATAGGAGAAATTTTCAAGGGTTCTTTTATTGCTCACACCGCACAGAGTCAGGTGGACTTTTTCATCCCATGCCTTGAGATCAAATTTTATACACCCTCCAGATTTAAGACTGAGTTCTGCAATTCTATTAAGGTAAGGTATAGCCATTGCCCCGTTTGTCTCCCAACAGATTCGCAGGGGCCTGGCCTTTTTTAAAGCCAGCGAAGAGCTTTTTATTGCATGCAGTATATGGGGGGTTGGATCTCCTCCAAAATAACATATGCATGTGGTTCTGTCATCCACTGCCCCTGCGAGTTCCTTTGAACTTATCCTCTCTGAGCTAAATGTCATGTGCTTGAAGTGATAGTTCTGGCAGTAAAGGCAGTTGAATGAACAGGAGTGATAGAATACGGCAAGATTCTTATAACCAAACTCAGGTCCTTTTGATTTGCTGAATTCGGGATAACCCGTCTCTGCTCCCCCTGGACATATAAAACTTGCAACACAGTTTGTGGGGAGTGGATCATAATAATAAGAGAGATTTCCCTCATGGGGCCTTCCACCCATAATGGTATCTCTTTTAACATATCTTGTTCCGCAAAATCCTGTCTGATTTTCAGGTATTCTGCAGTTATGAATACACTGATTACACCTTATACCATTGTGTTCATTCGGGGGCTTATGGGGCAGGTTGAATTCTTCCCTGGTCTTTCTGTGGAGGAGCCTTATTTCAGGGGATAAGCGGTCAAATCTCTCTCTTATACAATCCACGCAATAGCCGATTCTGTTTGAAATCAGAATACTTTCGCGGTTACATGCTCTGCAGAATCCCATAATCTTTCCTGAATGGTATCCGTTAAAACAATATGAGGGCTTTGCAAAACTCAATTAAATGATATCTTTTTTCAACCTATATCTGGAATTAACTTATCTGTCATGCTGAGGGGCGAAGCGCCGAAGCATCTCATATATCCAACTGGAGGCTTTCAGACACCCTCATGATGACAAACGGAATATAAATCACTTTTGCAAAGCTTTCTATATAGTTTACAAAATACAGGACTCATAATCCACAATGAATTCTTAAAATATGGCTCTTTTCCAGATTAGTTGATCATTAATTTTAGGCTATCTGGGTCTTTGTTTCCGCTCAGAAGCCTCCCGGGCTGGTCTTTTTTACTCACTTATCTTACGGGGGATTCCTTACCCCCTCCCCATTCCCGCTCCTGTTCATTTATGAACTTAATACCTCTGAATCATACTTTCTCTCATAATAATAC
>JALVMZ010000095.1 GCA_027032655.1 Desulfobacteraceae bacterium | reverse complement strand
ACTGTGTTTTCAGGGCAATAATATCTCCTGTGAAAATCCTTTGCATCACCAGGACTCAGACCATCAATATCACTCTTCCACCCAATGGTTGGATTCCGATATGGATGTGCCATATATGCAAGGGAATAAAGTTGAAGCCAGGAATAACTAATGGGACTGTTTACATACCTGAATGCCCATTCCCTCTTTACCACCTCTTTTTCTGTAAAGAAATCCCACCATGCAGGTTCAAAAATCTGCTCACTAACAATACTGAACCACTGCTCAAGCATATCAGATGGAATGGACATAAAATACTGTGTCTGATCCTTTGTGGTAAATGCATTTATATTTACAGCTCCATTTTTTGCCAACTGGGATGAAAACACCTGCGGGATGTAGAGCTTTTTAATGGAGTTTCTAAACTCTTGGGCCTCTTTCTTTAATTGCTCTATTTTCTTTGTATCAGGATTCCTTCGTCCCCTTTCTTCTTTAATTTTAACAAATATATCATTTAACCTTCCCTCAAGCTGAAGCTGTCTCTTAAAATCAATGGATCCAAAATTCTTTGTCCCTTTAAACATCATATGCTCTATAAGATGTGCAAGGCCAGTTTTTCCAGTATCCTCAAGGGCAGAGCCTGCTCTTATGACCAGCCTGCATGCAACCTGTGGTGTGGTATGCCTTTCAAGGACAAGAAACATCATCCCATTTTTGAGCCTGAATTCCTGGACAGGAAGATTAAAATCATACTTTTGATAGCAGATAGCAGTTGACGGGATGACAAGAAGAATAACAATTAAGAAAAAGCCGGCAATTCTTTTCATTGTTCTACCCTTTTTCAGTGATATTTTTAGGTTCATCTCCTATTAAATTGAATATTGAGATAAATTTTATAGGGGCTATCAGGTGGATGGTATCTTCCTTGAGCGGCTTTATTTTTTTCTGATACATGGATGTAAATCAGAAAAAAATCAGCAGTGAGCGAAGCCATGGACGGCGGAGCGAACGGAAGCGAAAGGACGATACCATTCGCCTGATTTCTTTCATATATTCCATTATAATTATATCCAACCATAATGATAATAATTTCCAATAGTTAATGATATCTTCTATTAACTAATATGGAGAAAAACCTCTTTTTATAACCCCAGGTCCTGGTTAATCAATATTACTTTAATCCGTCCTTTGGGAAATGATTTCTCAGTAATTGTCCATGTATTACATATCCGCTGCGGACTTTTACACTCTTCACAATAGGAGGTCTTAACGCAGGGTGTTTTCATGTCCAGCCTCATTGCATTTGCTGGTGCAACAAATTCTTTAATACGATTCATCCCATCTTCAATATCACCAACTATCTTATTCCTGCCCGCAAAGACTATCACATTTTTAGGGCCAAATGTGATCGCACCAACTCTATTTCCTATCATGTCCAGGTTAATCAACTGGCCCGCCTCGGTAATGGCATTTGTGCCTGTGAAGAAGAGATCAACAAGAAGGGATTTCCTTCTTATTTCAAGCATCTGTTTTCTTGGAATACTCCTGTCATAAGCGTCCAGCACTTCTAAGTTAGGATCATTTTTAAAATGATCATAAAGGCCTGTTGCTATAAAGGTCATGGAACCTCCCCAGGATACGCTCTTTACATTCAGTCCGGGATATATTTCTTTAAGAAATATCTCCTTTGCATGAGCTGAATCATCTGCTATAAATACCTCAAAATTATTCTCCTCAAGTGCTTCTTTTACTGACCGTAACCTGATATTCCAATACTGTTGCACTGGTTTTTCCATTCTAATCCCCCTATTAGGCGAAATATTTCAAGAATACGGTTATCATGCCGAGATATATAAGAAGACCCAGTATATCATTTGATGTAGCAACAAAAGGAACTGTTGCAAGTGCAGGGTCAATATTTAATTTCTTAAATATAAGAGGAAGCGATGCCCCCATAAATCCAGCATTCAGCACCACAACAATCAGTGCCAGGGCCACAACAAAACCGAGCTTATAATCAGATAACCACATACCAACAACCATCCCCAGGATTATACCCAGTATCACACCATTTAAAACCGCAACCTTTATCTCAAGCCAGACCCGTCTTCCCATATTCACAAGTCCTATATCACCGGTGGCGAGTCCCCTCACAGCTACTGCAGCTGCCTGATTACCTGTGCTGCCCCCCATTGCCATGATAACAGGAAAAAAGAATGAGATGGCAATAATCCTCTGAAGAGAGGATTCAAACTGTTTTATAACTGTTGCTGCAATAAGTTCTCCAGCCAATCCCAGAATCAACCACCCCAGTCTTGCCCTGGATATCTTAAATGGGGACTGCTCGGTAATTTCCTGTTTCATAACACCTGCCATGAGGGAGATATCTTCATCAGTCTCATCTTCTATAACATCAATTATGTCATCATGGGTTATTCTACCAAGCAATTTTCCATTCCTGTCCACTACAGGTATGGTTACCAGATCATACTTCTTTACGAGATGATATACCTCCTCCTGATCCATATCCACTACGGCTGAGACCACATCGGGATTCATTATCTCTTTTACTTTTGTTTCAGGAGAATGAACCACCAGGTCCTTCAATGAAACCACGCCAACCAATCTTCCTTCATCATCCACCACAAATAGATAATAGACATTCTTAACTTCCTTATATTTTTCTCTTATCTTCTGGATGGCCTCCTGAATAGTTGCCTCCTGATTTACCGCTACGAATTCAAGTGCCATTATTCCACCTGCTGTATCAGGTGGATATGGCAAAAGCCTCTTTAGTTCGTCGGAGACATCCTTATGAACTCTCTCTATTATCTCTCTAATTCTCTCCTGAGGCAGATCACCCACTATATCTGCTGCATCATCTGAGTCCATCTCCTGGACTATCTCTGATACAGCATCATTGTCCAGTTCATTTAGAATACTCTCCTGGAATGGAGATTCTACTTCTTTTAAGACCTCTCCAGCATCCTCTGGATCAAGTATTTCGAATATAAATATTCTCTCATCTTTATCTATATGCTCAATTAAATCGGCAAGATCAGCAGGGGATAGTCTATTAATAACCTCCCTGAGCCCCTTTTGATCTCTACTCTTAATCAGCTCTTTTACATTCCTTATCAGGTCTTCTGTAAGAACTGGCCTGCTCACCATACTATCACCCTCCTGCCTCAAATACCCCTCACCTGTGAAAGCACAAATTCCTTAACTCCGCCTTTCTGTTCAATCTCTGATGCAATCTCTTTCAAAGGTATCTCTGCCCTTGCAGCATCTCTATGCCCCCCAGCAGACCCCCATTTTCCAAACAGCTTCCTGGCAAGTTTACCCGCATCTCTCCTGAAGCCCACATTCCTGAAAATTACGATAAGCCTGTTTCCATAGACTCCTGATACAATGCACCATGTGGCCTCAGCAAGTTTGAGGAAAAAGTCACTGATTATAACCAGGATATCAGGATTTGACACCCTATCCATATATATAAAGGCGGTCTCTTTATAAAATGAGAGGTTCTCCATTGCCATACGAAAGTGATTAAGGGTATTTTTGGTAATTTCTGAAGATTCAATCTTTTTGACTATATGGAGATTTGCCCTTGGATAAAGATATTTAAAGGCATTCATATCTGCGGAAGTTGAGGATCGTATAAAATTTTCGGTGTCTGTTTTAATTCCATAAAATAGAGCAGTTGCAAGCCTGGGAGATATCTTAATCCCTCCAGCACGAAGATACTCTGTCATTATGGTAGAAGTGGCACCATATGACTCCTGGATATCCATAAATCTTGCCTTTGAGTCAGGTGATACCGGGTGATGGTCTATTATAATGTCATATTCCTGTTTCCTGAATAATTCATCATGTGCTGGCTGGGAGTCCACAATTGCCCATCGGTCTATTTCGGTCTTATGAAGCTTTCTTATATGATGCTGGTCTATTTTGAGCAATTTTATCATGGCCAGATTATCCGCCCTCTGTATAGAATTTATCCTGTAAATAAGCACCTTTTTTGCCCTTCGCCAGAATATCCTTTTAAGGGCGAGAGCACTGGCCATTGCATCAGGATCGGCATTAATAAGTATTGCAAGAGTCTCATCAGGGCCAATTATCTCTATCAGCTTCCTGTATCTTTCAGCCACTGATGTGGTTTTTGGAAATGGATGGTCCATATCAGATCAATCCTTTTATCCTTTTATCCTTTTAATCAACATATCAGCAATCTTTTTCCCTGAAAGGAGCATTCCTCCAAATATGGGACCCATTCTGGGTCCACCAAATGCATTGTTAGCCGCCATACCGGCAACATACAATCCCGGGAATACCTCTTTTGTATTTTCCACAGTAAATTGCTCTCCTTTATCTGCCCACATGGACATTTCGCCTATCACCTCACCGGTGGGCGTATTCAGTTTGACATCCATCTTTCTTGATACAATATTACAGATTTCAGCAGGATGTCCTGTTCCATCCACCACATAGGATGCCTTTATGCCAAGGGGATCCACATGAAGTCCAAGAGAATGCACAGGTGACCAGAGCAAAACCAGACCTGCCACCCTCTTCTCACCATCTTCTTCTCTAAAAAGCACATCAGTTACCTTAATCAGATTAAATATAATAGTCCCACTTTTTACACACCTGGATATTATTGAAGAAGTGGATTCAATACTATCCATTGTGTAGTATCCATCCCGTGCCTTTTTATAGCTGATATTCAAATCTTTTATTATATCAAGGGCATCCTCCTGTATAGCTATCTCATTAAACATCATTCCTCCGCCCCACATACCCCCTCCTGGGGCAAGCTTTGATTCAAAGATTACCGCCCTGATTCCCGCCTTGCCCAGATAATAACCAGCAACTAAATTGGAAGGACCAGCGCCTACAAGAGCAACATCCACCTCTATGCTACTTAAGAGCTTCTCTTTATAAGATTCAATTATTGACCTGGATATAATAGCATCATCAAGTTTCATAAATAATCCTCCATAATAATTTATGGTGGCACAAAAATGCCACCTTGAGCTTTTACAATATTAGATTAAATCTCTATTATAATCATAGAATTTTCTTGTTCAAGGCGATTTTACCTGCCTACCAGGGCCATACCTTCTCAAGATATTCAAGCGCAGGTAGCAGGTCTTCTTCTCTGTGGGGTTCAAGGGTAATAATTGGTTTTATCCCCTTCTTTGACTTTAAAAAGTCAAAAAGGAGCTCGAAATCTATTTTTCCCATACCAATCCCGAAATGATCATCTGCTTCCCCCATATTATCATGGAGATGTAATTGAAAAATATCATCACCAATTACTCTAAGCCATCCCGAGAGATCCTTATTTCCAAAAGCCATCATATGACCTGTATCAAAACATAATCTAACTCCGTATTCCTTGAGTGGAACATATATATCCATTATCTCTTCTGGCCGTTTTTCAAAGACATTCTCAAGCACAAGCACACTCCCCCTTTGCCTTATCTCCCCTGACATCCACTTCCACATCTTTTTGCTCTCCGATAAATAAGTGTCCTTTATGTATCTGTATCTCTTATCATCCCACCCTGTATGAAATACTACACTCAAAGGTCGAAAGACAGATACCGCCTCGAGCAACTGCCTGAATCTCCTCTTTACAACAGCCCTTATTTCAGGGTCAGGTGATCCCGGGGAAAGATCCACAAATGGTCCATGAAGGGTAATCTTCAGGGAATTTTCATGAAGCATATTTGATGTGTATTTAAAATCCTCAATTGAATATTCATCCAGGGCCACCCCATCAAATCCGATCTCAGGATTTATACCCTCTGAGATAAAACGATTTAAATATCCCTCAACCAGCATCCTGTATGGTATGTTTACCTGAACCTCTCTTTTTATTTTCTGAAGCCTCTCCTTGGATTCCATTTAATCTATTCCTGTTTAAATTATTTATCTTGTATGAACTGGTTATTTACTCTTCCTGTCCAATTAAGATTATTCTAGATTGCGAATCTGGTTTATTAATTCAGTAATTTTATGTCCCCTTTCAGTTAATTCGTATCTCACTTCAAGGGGTTTTTCATAAATTAGTTTTCGTTTAATAATACCTTTATTCTCGAGCATTTTTAAACGTTCATACATCACCTTTGAAGATAATCCTTTAATTGAACGGCGTAGTTCTCCTGGCCGTTTGCTCACATTATAGAGTCTATCCAGAATCATTAAAGTCCACTTGCACTTAAGGATCTGTTGAAAAATTTCAATCAATTCCATTGAAAACCATCCCCCGGTTACCAAAAAGTGCGTAATTTACATTATAAATTTAATAATTAAAATCTTAATATGCAATGGAGTGAGAGATTGAGTTAAAATTAAAGGAGGCAAAGATATGAGTTCAACAAAAATCGATGCCGATATTGCCGAGGCCTTTGGCAGAACCTTTGTCAAAGGAAACATTCCTGAAATAAACCCAGTGCGATGTATGGGTTGTAGAAATTGCGTAAATCTATGTAAAAAATTAGGACCAAATGTGTTAGATATCGTTGATGATATTGCCAAACCTGTTCGACCAAATAATTGTATTGGTGATGGCGCGTGCATGCTGGCCTGTCCAACAAAGGCTATCTTTTTAATGAGCAAATATGATCCTTCTTCACCACCACAATCAATATAATATAAAGATTCGTATCTCTCACTCCTTGCATATATAATTTCTTATATCCAAAATTCATTATTATCTCATCTAAAAAATATCTATGAAAACTAATATTGACAAAAAAACAACTCTAAAGGAATAATAAATTTATCAATAAAATTTAGATATCTTGTAGCACTTTAAGTGGGTA
>JALVMZ010000094.1 GCA_027032655.1 Desulfobacteraceae bacterium | reverse complement strand
CAACTGGATAGGTGATGTGGTGATGAGTCTGCCTGCCATTGAGAATATAAGACTGCTTTTCCCAGAAAGTGAAATCACTGTGCTTGCAAAGCCCTGGGTCATCCCCCTTTATGAATTTCACCCTTCAATCGATAAATTAATGATATATAGAGATCATAAAAGCCCTGTGGCATACCCTGTTAATATCATCAATCATGCAAAAGAGATAAGAAAAAGGGGGTTCCATATGGCAATTCTCCTTCAAAATGCATTTGAGGCAGCTCTGCTTGCATTTCTTGGGGGGGTGAAAATACGGGTTGGATACAATACGGATGGTAGAGGTCTTTTACTCACTCATCCTGTAAAGAGGAGAAGGCACATATCGGAATTACATCACATGGATTATTATCTTGAACTTCTAAGGGGGATGGGATGGAACACCAAGGATATCTATCCAAGACTCCACACAGGCAAAGATAATAGAAAAAGGGCATCAGAGTTCCTTAGAAATAACCATATTAATGGCTTTATACTCGGTATTGCCCCGGGTGCTGCCTATGGGCCCACCAAGAGATGGCCTGAAGAGCACTTTGCACTCATTTCCAGTATGGCAGTTGAGAGCTGGGGGGCAAAGGTGCTCATATTCGGCAGTGAGGCTGATACAGTGATAGGTAAAAGAATAGAGCGCATGATACGGGGGCCGTGTATCAATCTATGTGGCAAAACATCTCTCGGTGATGCAATGGCACTCATTGAAAGATGCCAGATGATGGTGAGCAATGACTCAGGTCTTATGCATGTTGCTTATGCCTTAGGTGTGCCTGTGGTTGCTATTTTTGGATCAACTGATCCTGATTTAACAGGCCCAAGAACTGATTTATCCAGGATTGTGAGATCCGGGCTCAATTGTTCCCCGTGCTTTAAACCCACATGCAACAGGGGTTATGTGTGCCTGAAGGATATAACTCCACAGGAGGTGTGGGCCCAGATGGAAGAATTAAAGGCCAGGAGTGGTTAAAAATGAAAAAAAGGGCGGTATTCATAGACAGAGATGGCACGATAAATGAACAGATGGGTTATATCAATCATATAAGCAGGTTTATTATATTACCCAGGGTTGCTGATGCCATCAGGCTATTGAATCAGAATGACCATCTGGTTATTGTAATTTCAAATCAGTCCGGGGTTGCCAGGGGATACTTTCCACTGGAACTGGTTCATGAAGTCCATGATTATATGATTCAGGAGCTAAGTAAGGCAGGGGCATTTATTGATGGGGTGTTCTTCTGTCCCCATTATCCACACGGTGAGGTGGAGGAATTTGCCATTGATTGCGATTGCCGCAAGCCAGGAACAGGAATGGTGGATCTGGCCTGCAGGAGGTTTAAAATAGATATGTCCCATTCTTATGTAATAGGGGATCGCTACACTGATATGGAACTTGCAAAACGGTGTAATGTGAAGGGCATAATGGTAAAGACAGGATATGGAAGGGGGGACATAAAATATGTTCTTCCCAGAAAGGGTATAAGACCCGCATATATTGCAAAAGACCTTTTAGAAGCAGTAAAATGGATAATAGGTAATGATAATGGGATTTAAGGAGAGGAGATTCAAAACCATCCTCATTATAAAGATGAGTGCCATCGGGGATGTGGTCCACACGATTCCCGTGCTTGAGGTATTAAGGGACAACTTCAGGGATGCAAGGATTGACTGGGTGATTGAAGAGGACTCAGCAGATATTGTTAAAGGACACAATGCCCTTGATAATCTCATTATTTCAAAAAGAAAGTCATGGCAGAGGAGATTAAAAAAAGGAGAAAGGGGGGTTATAGGGGAGGTAAGGAGGTTTATCAGGGATTTAAGATCAGTGGAATATGACCTTGTGATAGACCTTCAGGGACTCCTTAAAAGTGGAGTAGTAGCCGGCATTTCAAGGGCAAAGAGAAAAATAGGATTTACATGGGGAAGAGAAGGGAGCACCCTGTTTCTTTCAGAGACTCCATACTATGTGGATTGCAATATACATGCCCTTGATAGATATCTTCAGGGTCTGAAATACATAGGATGTGAGATAGATTCATGGAAAGGGAAGATACCAGTTGCACAATCGGATATGGAAAAGATAGACCAGTGGGCAGGAAAAGAGGGGGTTGACTACAGTAGATTGATTGCCATTAATCCTGTTGCAAAGTGGAAGACCAAATTGTGGGATGTAAGGAGATTTGCCCTTTTGTGTGATTGGATTCAGGATTCGCTTAATTTTAAGGTGGTTTTTACCGGGAGCCCGTCAGACAGGGATTATATAGCCCATATAATAAATCTGACCCAGAACGGTGCCTATAATCTTTCGGGATTAACGACACTCAAAGAGCTGGCATACCTTTATTCCAGGTGCAGGGCACTGATATCCACAGACACAGGCCCCATGCATATTGCTTCTGCCATGGGATGCAGGGTCATTGCCATATTTGGCCCTACAGCACCATGGAGGACAGGCCCTTATGGAACAGGGCACAGGGTATTAAGAAGTGAGATTTCATGCAGTCCGTGTTTTAAAAAGAGATGTGGTGATATGACCTGTATGAGAGATATCTCTGTTGATATGGTTAAAGACGCTGTTGAGGAGATATTGTAGAAAAAGACCTTGCCATAAGTCATGCTGCGGCTGGCTCTCTTATAACCAGATTCCTTAATATTACAGTTCAGGTCAAAAGCTTTTCTTGACAATTGGGATATTTAATTGAAAATTATACCTTTAATAATGCCCCCACAAAGAAAGGAGATATCAAATGACCATAAGCAAAGAACTCCTGGACATTCTTGCATGCCCCAAGTGCAAGGGTGATATATACCTTAATGAAACTGAAGATGGATTGATATGCGATAATTGTAAACTCATGTATGAGATAAGAGATGATATACCCATCATGCTGATAGATGAAGCAAAACCCATTGAGGATAAATCCTGATAGTCCGTGTTGTGTATTTATGAATATTTAAATCAGGAGCTGTATGAATCATGAAATATAAGAAGGTTGTTCTGCTTTTCCCCGGGCAGGGATCACAGTATGTGGGAATGGGCAAGGAATTTTACGATACCTATCCCTATGTTCGTGAGCTATATGACCAGGCATCTGAAATACTGGGATATGACATTTCAGAGGTCTGTTTTAAAGAGCGTAAATTTGGAAAGTTGATACATATAGCAGCAGACATAAACAAGACCATCTACACACAGCCAACGGTATTTCTTACAAGTTATTGTGCTTACAGGGTTTTTGAAGAGAGATGTCTTGATGCAGGGATAAATTTAAGGCCCTTTGTGCTGGCAGGACACAGTCTGGGAGAATACACTGCCCTTCTTGTGGGAGGTGCCATGGATTTTAAAACCACACTGAAGCTCCTCCAGAAAAGGGCAGAATATATGACAGATGCGGGTAGGGCCTATCCAGGTGCAGGGCTTATGGCAGTGTTGAACAGAAAGGGTGACATTGATTATAAAGGGCTCTGTTCAATGTGTAAGGATTATGGCGTGTATATTACCCTGAATAACACCCGGAGGCAGGTGGTGGTGGGGGGGTCAAAGAAGAGACTCGAGTCCCTTTCCAAAGACTTAAAAAAGAATGGGATGCTGGGTAAATTCCTGAAGGTGGAAGGGGCCTTCCATACACCAATAATGAAGCCAGCCGCTGATAAACTCAAAAAAGAGATGGAAGATGCGCAAATAGGGATTCTTTCAATCCCAGTGATGGCAAACACCCTTACCGAGGCAATAGCAGATCCCAATCATATTAAAAAGGAATTATACGAGCAAATATTCAATATAGTCAACTGGCGGGGGTCGATTGAGAAGATTATTGAAAATGGGGCTGATCTGTTTATTGAAATCGGCCCCAGCAAGGTGTTGAGAAATATGATGAAGGATATTGACTCCTCCATTCCTGTATTGAACATAGAGGATGAATCATCCCTTGAGGAAGTAATAAATGTCCTATCTGAGGATTAATAATTAACCGCCTGTAACCGGGAGGGAGAGGGTTATCTCATCTCCTTCATTCAACTTCATCCTATTTTTGAGCACTTTCAGGTTTTTTCCATTAATCAGGATAAGAGAACGGGATATCATATCCTTTTTGTTTTTAAAAATACCATTCAGTTCTTTTCTATAATCTGAAAAGAACATGGAGATAACCTCATCAATGTCCTCTGCTTCATATTGAAGTGTATTCTTTTTTATTTTTAGCGCAAAAATATTCAGCAGGTTTAACTTTATCTTTGCCATTTAGGATTTCTTCTGTTTTAAACTCTGCTTAAAGCTTTCCCAGAATTCCTTTTCCTCTCCTCTCCACTGTGCCCCCCATCTCTTCTCAAAATATGATGAAGGGAATCTCTCATACCATGGTATCCAGGGACTCTTGTCTTCCTTTTTGGCCTTGAGGATATCAATCAAGAAAGTGGTAATCCTTTTCAGTTCCTCTTTTGGAAGATATGAGTCAGCGCCTTCCTTCATGGACCGGACAAGATTATCAGGACTGAATGCATGTGCAGTTAACATTACAGCAGTAATGTTTCTCTTTTTCGCTATATTTAGAAGGGCATATCCATTCACCCCCATTATATCAAGGATGGCAAGGTCAAAATCCTGGGTTTCAAGAAGCCTTTTGGCCTCATCAAATGTCTCTGCCCTTTGAACCTGACACATGGAGAGCATATCTTCCAGTATATCAAGAACATCAGGTTCATCATCCACAATAAGAACCTTTTTCCCTTTAAGTATATTCTCTTCTGTCATGATGTAATTTCCCCCTTTGTTATTAGGATGAATGAGAGTTTTCCTGTCTGCGTGTCATTGCCTCCTCTAATATCAAAAAATTAGGATTAATTCAATAATGATCCGTTCAGCCAATATCTGGCAGATGCCCTGAAAACAGAACATCTGATGGATTTTAGATATGGGAATCCAGAAATATAGTCGTTTTCATTAACTCATTTTAAGAATTTTCTTATAGCCTGGAACTTAGATGAGAGAGGTTCTCCTTGTTTTTGGATACAGAATCATCCACAGCCTTAAATACATTTTTCACTGATTGAAATATTAATTTCCCCTCTTCTGTTGGATAAATGGTCTTTCCTTTCCGAACAATCAGTTTAAACCCGCATAACTCTTCAAGAGATCTTACCTGTGCTGTTACTGCGGGCTGGGTAACATTCAATCTTCGGGCTGCACGGGCAAATCCCCCAGCTTTTATCACCTCATAAAATGCCCTAAGTTGATTCATGTTAAGCATGTTCCACAGCCCTGGTGCTTTTAACCTTCCTCTGTCATCCTGAGGGTGTCTTATGTAATAATTTTTGGACACCCGAAGGATCTCATTAGACACTTCGGGACTCTGTCCCCTCAGCATGACAGTAAAGGAATAACCTGAGAATGCCGTGCGGTCTTTAATGAGAATGCATCTCTTTTAAGTGTTTATCAATTGTATAATACCCTGAAATTTACAAATCAGGCACTCAGTTTTATAAACATTCTTTAAACTAACTGAGTGCCTGATCACCAGAGGAGAAAGGCACAGGCAGAAAAAATCTGGATATCAATAAACGATGGGTATGTTGGATATATTTGCTTTGTAAATCCTGCAGAGCATTCCTCTATAAGGCCAGGAGCCAAGTGCACGGTCAACACCCTTGTCAAGGTCTTTCTCTGTGAGAACATTGGCATTGGATATCCACACCCCATGAAGCCACGGTTCTTCACCGGGCAGTTCCGGATACCACCATCCATGCTGGACATGCACCACCTTGGGGTCAAGTTTCTCCTCAAATTTGCACCTCTGAGTTATTCTGCCCCTGGGTGTCTCTATCCAGACCCAGTCATCCTCATTAATCCCGTATTTTCTTGCTGTATCAGGGTGTATCTCCACCTTGGGGTATGGATATGCCTTTCTGAATGATTCAATGTTCCTGAATTCAGAGTGAAAATACGGGAGAAATCTTCCCCCTGTTATCAGGATTAAGGGATAATCCTTTGCAAGTCCTGGGGCGCTTAAGGGGCTCTCAGGCGGTTCCTCATATGTTGGCAGGGGATCGTATCCCAGTTTTTCAAGCACGGTGCTATAAAATTCCACTTTTCCAGTGGGCGTCCCAAACCCTATCTTTTCATATTTTTTGAATTCCCGTTTCTCCGGGAACCATCTTCCCATTTTTACAAGTTCGGCAAATGTAATATTCAGGGGCTTTAATCTATAATCATAGTATTCCCTCACAGTTTCCCATGGCCAGTATTCTTCCTGTCCAAGCCTTATGCCAAGGCCTCTCCAGAACTCGAAATCATCTCTCCTGTCATATTCACCTTCAATGGTCTTGGGAAGTGCCGCTTCTCCTGCAATTATCAATGGAGTTGTATTGTGGTAATTGAACAGGAAGTCTCTTTCCAGCCATTCAGCGGCAGGTAGCACATAATCTGCAAGCCTTGCAGTTGGTGTCCACACCTTGTCCACCACAACCAGGAGTTCAAGGTTTTTCAGTGCCTGATAGACCAGCCTTGTATTGGGCATTGTAACCATTGGGTTACATGCCACGGTTATGAGCCCCTTAACAGGGTAGGGCTCCCCATATGCCATTGCCTTGAACATGGCAGGGGCTGAAGCACACCTCATATAAACCTGTAAATCACAGCGTTTTCCCCATGCCTTCTCAACGCTCTTTTGTATTAATGTGTATCCTTCATGTGCGTAAAGCTTAAATTCACTCCCTATCATCTTTTTTGCCTGCTCTTCTGGCAGAATGTCAGGCAGTTCCATTTCATGTTCAGTAATAAAGGGTGCTGGTC
>JALVMZ010000093.1 GCA_027032655.1 Desulfobacteraceae bacterium | reverse complement strand
CTGATATGATAATGGATGCAATAGATTGCTCTATAATCAACCGTATCTCTTTCTGGGATTCTCTGATAGTAGTGGCAGCGGAAAGTGCCAACTGCTCTAAGATATGGACAGAAGACTTAAATCATGGACAGATTATAAGGGGAGTTCGGATTGAAAATCCAATTATTGATTTGGGGACATCCTATAATACTTCTGTCAAGAAAAAAGTGAAGGACATATAAAATCAACAGGTTAAGACCTATCTAATTTTTTAGGCATACATTACCATAAGTTCCTGGAGGAACTTTAGTAATATTTCAGCGAGTCTCTCACCCATAGCGAACCCTACACCTCATCGTTACGTTTATCCGGCATCCTACAGCCAGGTAGCCACCAATCATCCCTTATCCAGATTGTAAAGTTCAGTGAGAGGCCCTGTATTGTCCCTCACGAGGTCCAATGATGGCCTCAACGTTCTTACACGGGCTCTCTCGCTGAAGATATAAACAATTTTATTCTATGTTTAGATACTCCGGATTAAAGGGCTCCTTTTTCTTCATCAAGGTCCAGGCGATGATCAGCATTTTTGCAGCAAGCTTTACCCTCATCTTAGTCTTAATCCCTTTCTCCCTTTCCCTGCCACGAAGCTTATTGGTGTAGTAGGATACAAAATACCGATTCCTGACAGAGGCAATCATCGCTGCTTGATACAGAGCATACCGAAGATCCCCTTTACCCTTCTTGGATATTACTGGCACAACATTGCCCGATTTCTTTCCACTGCGACTAGCGCTAAGATCCCAACCGGCCATCTTTAATACCTGTTTCCTGTTATTAAAGCGAAAGGGATTACCGATGTACCCCAGAACCTTCGATGAGACATCGGGGCCAAAGCCCGGAATCGTAAGAAGATAACCGTACTCAGGGAACTGCAAACAAACTTCTTCTATCTTATCATTGACAGCTCTAATGGCCTCTCTGATATGTTGCAGCTCTTCCACCATCACCTTCGCTTCAAATTCCAAAACCTCACCAGCATCACAGCCAATAGAGTCAAGCGCTTTCTCCCAAATCAACCTCAAACGCTCCTTCTGAATCATTCCGCCCCTATTGCCAGGAGCAACGCTCCTGAGAAAATCATCATATTCTAATCCTGCAATCACAGAAGGGTTTAAACACCACCTTACAATGGACAGGATCTCCAATCCCCATTGCCTATAGTACCTGTCCAGTTCAGGAAAATATTTGGCTAACAGACCATTACGTATACGAACTTTCACCCTATGCTCTTGCTTCTTTAGGGCTCTCTTTAATCCCAATAGATCCCTTAAATCCCTCAATGCTTCAGACGGGTAATCATAATACATAAACTTACCCTGAGAGATCAGGTCCGCTATATTGGCAGGGTCTTTTGTATCATTTTTGTCCCACCGACCATCCAGCATCTCACGATTATTCTTTACAGCCACCCCAGCCACTAATACTACCTCACGACCACACTTGATTAAAAATTCCCCCAATGGCTTATGATAATTGGCTGTGGGTTCAAGACCAAATACCTCCTTCTCCAACCCATGCTTTATTTTCACCGATTCCGTATACATTAACAACTTCTTAAAACCCTCTATGTTGTTTTTAAAGACCAGACGCTTCAATAATGTCTTCCCCGTGGCTGTTCCGAAAAAAGCATGGTGCTTATCCTTGGCCACATCAATGCCAATAATCAAATGCCTCTCAGATCCCCTTATCTCTCTCTTTAATTGACGAAATTCCTCTAATCTGATACTATCTCCCCAATCCATTTGAAACCTCCTTCGTTAAGATTTTTTGTGTTCTTCATCTTTCTTCTTAACAGGAGGTTTCATTTTTGCATAGCTATTAAATAATTTTTTTCTATGCTATAAGGGGGAATATAATCATTTAATATCTTAATATATAACGTCCTTAAATAATTAAATAACTCACTTAACATCTTGAAATAACAGTTGAATTATCCGTGAGACCGGACCATTTTTAGCCGACACAATTGTTGGGGATTTTTATAATGAAAAGTAAGGAATTAGATAAAGTTATTTAATTATTTAAGGACGTCCCGTATATTGCACTTCAGGGCCTTGAGGTTCGGGGTGCCAAATTCCTTACCTACTCTGTCCCCTGATGTGAGCATATTGTAGTTAGATTTATCCCATGAAAATAGCTCTGAGTCCCTGTCCTCAGGAAACCA
>JALVMZ010000092.1 GCA_027032655.1 Desulfobacteraceae bacterium | reverse complement strand
GAGGAAAAGGAAGAGACCGCTTACAGGATAAATGAGATAAAGGGAAGATATAAAATGGCCATTTTGCTTGTGGAGCATGATCTCCGGATTGCATCCAGAATTGCGGACAGGATGATGGCCTTAGATTATGGTGTTAAGATAGCCCAGGGGAGTCCGGAAGAGGTTCAAAGGCATCCTTCTGTTCTCAAGGCATACTTAGGAGAAGAGGATTGATATGGATGTTCTTCTTAAAATAACAAGCATAGAGACTCTTTATTATGATAGATTATATGCACTTCACGGCCTTTCCATGAAGATCCGTGAAAAAGAGGTATTTGCCGTGCTTGGTCCCAATGGGGCAGGTAAGACCACTCTTTTAAAGACAATAGCAGGACTGCTCAAAGACCAGCCCAAAAAGGGGACAATTGAATTTCAGGGAAAGAGAATAGAGAGGTTGCCTCCTGAACACATATCCACCCTGGGTATTGTTTATGTGCCTGAGGATCGCGGCCTGTTCCGGGAACTCACTGTAAAGGAGAATCTGGATATAGGATGCTGGGGAAGAAAGGACAAGAAGGCAATAAAAGAGGACTTAGAATATATCTATTCCCTGTTTCCAATACTTAAGGTGAGATCAGACCAGCAGGCAGAGACCCTGTCTGGAGGGGAACAGCAGATGCTTGCAATTGCAAGGGCCATGCTGAGGCGTCCAAAACTCCTTATGCTGGATGAACCATCCCTTGGCCTTGCACCCAAAATAAGCAAAGAGGTGTATGAGGCCCTTTCAGGAATCAGTAAGACCGGGACCACCATTCTTCTTGTGGAACAGAATGCCAGGATGGCACTTAAAATCGCCAATTTTGGTTACATAATGGAATCTGGCAGGATTGTGCTTGAAGGAACTCCTTCAGAATTGGAGGAAAATGAGGATGTCAGGGAACTATACCTTGGTCTGGGAGGTGAGTCAGTATCTCCCAAAGGCTGGAGACTATATAAGAAGAGGAGAACATGGTAACTGATTTAAAAGCAAAACATCTGCCCGAACTTTTTTTTCGGCAGGCAGAGAGGTTGGCACAAAGGGTTGCCTTGAGGCATAAAGACTATGGTATCTGGAAGAGGATATCATGGGAGGAGTATGCCAGACAGGTTAAGATAACCGCATCTGCCCTGATTGCCTCAGGACTGAAAAAGGGGGACCGGGTATCCATTCTGGGTGATAATCGTCCTGAGTGGCTCATATGTCATCTTGCGACCATGAGTGCAGGGGGAGTCACCTGCGGAGTTTACCCCACATCATCACCTGAGCAGATAGCATATATTGTGGGACACTCTGAATCAAAACTCCTGTTTGTGGAAAATGAAGAACAGGTGGATAAAGTGCTTCAGATAATGGATAAACTCAAGGTGTCAAAGGTGGTGGTATGGGACCCAAAAGGGCTGTGGGGCTTCTCCCATGAAAGAATAGAATTCTTTGATGAGTTTTTCAAGCAGGGGGAAGAGTTTTTTAAAGAAGATACTGAAGAAATAGAGCGGAGACTGAATGGAATCAGACAGGATGATACTGCCATGATAATATACACATCAGGCACAACAGGTCCTCCAAAGGGTGCCATGCTCACACACAAAAATATCATAAAACTAACAGAGTCCTTTATCACAATATATCCATTTACAGAGAAAGACGAAGTCCTTTCATATCTTCCACTGGCACACATCTATGAGAATCTCATATCACTTTTTCAGGCAGTGTGGACTGGAGGCACTGTAAATTTTGTTGAAAGCATTGAGACCCTTGCCCTTAATCTGAGGGAAGTATCTCCCACCATATTCTGCAGTGTCCCGAGGATATGGGAGAAGTTTGCCTCAATGATCCATATTCGCATGTCAGATTCCACACCTCTTAAAAGGGCCCTTTACTACCTGGCAATTAAGGTTGGATTGAATTATGTGAGGGCCAGAAAAGGCAGTAGAGAGAGGCTGGCCTGGGCATTTCTTTACTGGCCTTTTTACTGGCTTGTTCTTTATCACCTGAAAAGACAGCTTGGCTTTGAGAGGGTGAAACTGGCTGTATGCGGTGCTGCACCTGCATCGCCTGAACTGTTTGAATATTACAATGCCCTTGGTATTCCATTGAGGGAAGGATATGGGCAGACAGAATCCACGGGAGTTATTGCCCTTCAGAGGCTGGATAATCCCCGGTGGGGTTTTGTGGGAGAGCCCATTC
>JALVMZ010000091.1 GCA_027032655.1 Desulfobacteraceae bacterium | reverse complement strand
GAATAGGTGAATGATTCTTAAATAAAATTTTGCTTATGATATTATATATTACTTCTGTCTTACATCCAAATTCAATTATGCCTTCAGTTGGTAATTTTTGATAAATAAGACATTCTGCTTGCTTTATCTCTTTCCGCTCTATTCCATATTGCCTACCCCATTTATCGCTCAAAATAATATCCCAGTCAAGTTTATTTAAGTCTTTATATTGATTGTAGAATCTTGCATAACTCAGTTTTGCATGCCTATCCGTAAAAACATACTTAATCTTGAGTTCCTCAAGTTTCTCCACAGAACTTACGATATATATTACCTCATCTACTGGGGTTTTTATAACCTCAGGGTCATTACCCATTGTTATTACATAAAGCATCGGAGATTTTACCGTAAAATAAAAAGGAACATAATCTGCAAGTGTGCCATAAGGGGCAACAGTGACCTCTCTATCGTTTCTCATATTTATCAGAGAAGGAAATCCTATTGGAATAAAATCCGAATCCTGAATTTCAGAGTTAGGGCAATGAATACCATTTTTAAGTATAAAAGGAAGATTTTTATAGTGAGTAATCCTATAAATAAAGGTCTGTCTCATAGCTCATCATTTTTAATCATTTAAGCATATCTTCCAGTTTTTTAAAATCTCCGAGATGTGCTTTCATTAAGCTCTTCCAGAGCCGTCCATGATTTGGCACTCTATAATGTAATAGTTCATGGACAATCACATAATCCTGCAACTCTGGAGTAAGATTCAGGACATCTAAATCAAAGGTTAATCTCCCAGTGGTCGAATATGATGCCCACTTGGTCTTCATTCTCCTTATTGAAATACTAACCACTGGCACCTGAATTCTTTCTGCCCAGTTATTAACTCTATCTTTAAACTCATCTTTTAATTTATCAATATACTTCATTATCCTCTTATACCCTTGAGTAATAAACGAAATAATCTATCCACAATAGCTGTCACCCTTTCAACATCTTCTATTTTTTGTAAAATGGTAAAAGTTACCTCCTTTCTCAATTCCCTCAAATCAGCCTCGCTATGCCGCCAGTTTATATAAGTCTTGAATGCATTTCTTAAATCCTTGAGCACCTCATCTGGATTCAGAATCCCCTCGTCCTCCAGTGTCCTGAAAACAAAAAACTCAATTGCATTAAGTCCCTTTTCTTTTTGCTGTTTTTTGCGATTCTCATTCTTTTCAATTGCCTCAATAAGTTCCCTCAAAGCCTCCTTCGTGCTCAACTGGCGGTTTTCAAACTGCTCCTTCACTGTCTCTGCCCTTTCAGAAAGGGCAATAAGGAAGGGATCATTCCTCTGCTCATCTGCCGTTTTCTCAATATTCTTTATCAGGTTAATCACCTTTGTGCTTTCACCACCTCTGGTATTTGAAATATACTCTACAGTCTCCTCATTTATCTCAAAAAACTCATTTACTGGCTGAATATATTTTACCCCGATGTGTCTCTGGACAAGTTCATTGGTCTTCTTCAAGAATGCCCTGTCTACATACACACCCTTTGAGTATGACTTTCTTACCACATCGTAAATGGCAGAAAGGGTTGTGTAGTCATCAAGGTAAGATCTAAGGAAGGCATCAGGTGAGATAATCTCATAGAGCATCTCTATCTCTTTGTATTCTTTGAAAAAGGTCTTTCGCCTGTCTTTATCCCTGAAGTATTCAATCAGGATGTCCACATCTCTGTCGTCAAAGTCATGTCTTACAAGTTTTAAATACTCAGGTGCCTTTTTCTCCATCATCTCCTTAAAGAGTGTCTTAAGTAACCCTATGTCCTTGACAATGGCATTAACCTCATCGCTGTCAAAGGCAAGTGCCCTTTCAAGTTTATCAAATATCCCGACGAAATCCATCACGAAACCATGGGGTTTAACCATCTCAAGTGCCTCATTCTCATATGGTCGATTAATCCTCGCAATGGCCTGTAGTAGTGTGTGGTCACGCATGGGCTTGTCCAGATACATTGCATAGAGTATGGGTGCATCAAAGCCTGTGAGAAGTTTCTCTGTTACGATGAGAATCCTGGGTATCTCCCCAAATTTCTTAAATCTCCTCCTGATCTCGCGCTCCTTCTTTGAATCTATATGAAATGTTTTCATTTCGGGCGGGTCATTGTGATTTCCTGTAAATACAACCTCTGAGTATTCAGGGGGAAGATACCTGTCAAGTGCCTTTTTATATTTCACACAGGCTGGTCTGTCCACTGCCACAAGGAATGCCTTATAACCAAGGGGCTCAACATTTTCACGATAGTGTTCAGCCACTGTCTGAGCAACCTTATCAACCCTCTCATCTCCCTTCAAAAAGTTTCTCAAATTCACTGCACGCTCAAGAATCTTATTCAGTTCCTCAATGTCGCTGATGCCCTCTGTTTCAGCAAGGCTGAGAAACTCATCCTCCATCAACTCCCCTGGCACGAGCATGTCATTAGGGGCAAGGGCATAAAATAGTGGCAGAGTTGTCCCATCATCAATACTCTCTCTGATTGAGTATTTGTGCAGGTATCCCTTTGGTGCATCATCAATACCAAAGGTCTTGAATGTGCCCTTTCCGTGGGCGGTCTTATCAATTGGTGTTCCTGTAAAACCTATAAAGGTAGCATCTGGAAGTCCTGCAAGAAGATAATTTCCAAGGTCTCCCCCTGTGCTTCTGTGTGCCTCATCGATCAGGACATAGATGTTTTCTCTTTGGTTTATCCCAGGGGGCATGTTCTGGAACTTCTGGATGGTGCTTACAATGATACCTCTGTAGTCATTTTTGAAAAGCTTTACCAGTTCACGAATCCTGTTTGCATGTGCCACATTCTCAAGTCCCAGTGATGCCAGATTCTTAAGCAACTGGTCTTCCAGTTCATTACGGTCTATAAGCATAAGAATGGTTGGTTTATCACTCTCGGGTGCCTTGAAGAGCATCTCTGCAGTTTTTATCATGGTGTAGGTCTTTCCACTTCCCTGTGTATGCCAGATGAGCCCACGCCGCTTCTGAGGGTCATGGCACCTTTTAATAACTCTTTCCACTGCCTCAACTTGGTGCTGTTGAAGGATATACTTCTGAAGTTTTTCGTCCTGCTCGGCAAAGACAATGTAGTTTTCAATGAGTTTCAGGATATAGGGTATTGAAAAGAATGTCTTAACCTTTGCCTCAAGATTGCCTGGATCATCATGCTTCCATATGAAGATGTTTCTTCTTACCAGGTTCCATGTTACCCCGTAGGCAAACCCTATCGCCTCGGTTGCAGTAAAGACCATTTCAGGCACCATCACCTCTGGGGTCTCCTGATGATACCTCTTCAACTGGTCAATCCCTATGGCTATTGCTTCATCCCTGTCCGCATTTTTGCACTCCACCACTACCACAGGGATGCCATTTATAAGAAATACAATATCTTCACGGTTTGCATGCCTGCCATTATTTATCCAGAACTCCTCGGTTACCTCAAAGTGGTTGTTTTTGATGTCTTTGTAGTCAATGAGTTTCAGGTTCAATTCCCTATTTTCATCTTCAGAGAAGAATGTCCCCTGATTGCGAAGGTATTTCAGAAACTCCCTGTTACCGTTAATGTTTGTCTGGATATGACGGAAAAGTCCTGTAAGTGAACCTCTGGGCTCTTTGTATTCAGCATTAAACTTTTTGACCTTTTCATAAAGTATATCTTCAAAGAAGAAGGATGCACCTAATGCCTTCTCCTTGCCAGTGCCTTCCGATTTAAACCCCCTTCGCCTTTCAGCCTCCTCTTTTGGAACGAAGTCCCACCCAATCTCATCGGCATATTTCAATATGCGTAACTGAACGGTTTTATGTTCGGTTGGTTTAGGCATAATTAGGACCCTGATGACTCTGTATCATTTTTCTTTTGCTGCCATTCTTCTGCAATTTCATGCCAATTAACTTTTCTTTCTTCCTTATTTATCCAGACATTCCAGAACTCTGGGTCTTTTGACCTCGGTCTGTGTCTTTCAGATAATTCATTAATTTCTACTAACACCGGCATAGGAGTAGCCCATCCTAATAAAATAGCTTTTCGGGAAGGTGAAACTGATAATTCGTTAAGAATACCGCCCATAGTATCAGGAACTAATTTCTTCACCATTTCCTGGTCACGATCGCTTACAATTCTATGTAGCAAATAAGTATTGCATTGTGACAAAACAGTTTGAGAGAGATCTGAGGGGCGTTGTGATGCTAATACTAAACCAACGCCGAACTTTCTACCTTCTTTCGCTATTTTTTCAAATATCTGAGTACATAATCTCTGAGCAGAAATATTCTCATCTTCTTTTTCATATCTTTTTATTAGGTTGTGAGCCTCATCTACTACTAAAACAGTTGGTAATGTTTCACCAGTATATTTCTTATATCTATGATGAGCCTCAAATATGATCCGAGCCATTACAGAAACAACTAAATAGAGTATTTCAAACGGTAATAGAGAAAGGTCAACAATAGTTATAGATGGATTATTCTTATTATCCCCAATGTACTCGTTCAACCACTGTTCTAAAGTAATTTCATCTGATGTTTCTGTATTGATGACAGATGCTATTCTTTTGTCTGTAAACAAACTCCTTACTCGCATTAAAAAGAAATCAAGATACTGCTGTTGATTGGCTTCTTGTGCTAATCTCTCTATATGCGCCAAGAAATCTTCGTTTTTGAAAAACACAGGAGAATCTTCATCGGGGCCTTCATATGGCGTTAAACTGCCAATTTGAGTTTCAGCATTACTTAATATTTCTAATAAAGGATTGACCTCAGTCAACGAAAATGAAGGGAAAAACCCTCTATTATTTTTAGGATGAGATTTTAATATTCCATTTAATTTGTGACATAAGTCGTGATTGATATTGCAGTAGGTATCATCTTGTAGTTTATCATTGAATGTGTCTAGAGATTTTTTGATATTTTCTAAAAATTCACCATAATTTTGTTTTCCTGGCCATTGGGATAGTTTAGCACCATCTTTTTGATAATTAAGTAAGCTTATTTTTAAACTCACGAGAAAATTTTTAAATAGAACATTTATGCTTTCCTCCTTACTTATTTCAGCATTTTTAATTTCCCTTAATGCCCTTCTTAGTATAGGTCGTTGGGTTCTTGCACTTGCCTGAGCAACTGAAGCCCACTCCCAGCTGTTCCACATCCAGGATGGAACCTTTATTTGTCTCGCTTCTCCATCTTCTCGTATTTTCACTTCATATTTTTTTACATTTCCAAGACCTTCAAAACAATTCCCATATTCAGCATTAGGGTCAAGTATTATGAATCTTGAATTAATATTTTTCTCCACAACTGTTTTTTCCCTTGCTGCTGCTTCAATAGACCATCGTATAAGACCAGCAACTGTACAGGATTTACCACTGCCTGTATTTCCGAGAACTGCCAGGTGTCTGGCAAATAATTTATCTGGGTCAACAAATATAGGTGCATTTGCAGCCATCGGAGAAACACCTATCTTAACCCTGGCATTTTCATCTTTATTTTGTACTATTGCTTTTAACTGTTTCTGACTGAGAATTACTACAACATCACCGACAGAAGGATAACTATAAACTCCTCTCTCAATTTCATAACCATTTTCTTTTTCTTTTAATACACCAATAGGCGCAAGCGACAATTTTCTTAATGGAAAAGGCAAATCAACCAGATCAAAATCTTTATAACCCTTTCTTTTTGGATATGGAGAATATTCTATGCCTATCCATGTTATCATTCCTATTAAGGCACCTGCTTCACTGGATATTAGTAAAAACCCGTTTATACGGGGGAATAGTTGAGGTATTCCAGTGTTTAGAGCTGTATTTAATGGAGCATCTATATCAAGAAGGACCTTAATCTCTCGTGTAGATACAGATTCGACAGTTCCAACTGTTGTATGTCTGATTTTATCAAATTGTTGACTCATCGCCTCCTCCGCTTTTGCCTTTGATAGTAATATTTCTCCTTTCCAGTATTCTGGCTTGTCTATCTGTAATTCTGTCAATAGCGGGCTTTGGTAAATAAAATCGGGTTAAATTTTCTAAACTACCTAATTCATTTCCAATAAGCAGAGTTAGTTGTGACTCATTACATTCAGAAATAAAGTTTTCAATTCTACCAGTAGCCAAATCCCATGAAATAATAACAAGATGTGTTGAAGGGATGGTAAGCATATCCTTAATTATTCTGTTAATATGAGAATCCCCAAATCCATAACCATAGGTAATTAATACTGAGTTTGGTCTGCATATAGCAGTTGAAAAGTCTCGGAATAGTTCTGAATAGGGGAAGAAACTTGTTTCTATTGCTTTGGCGGAATTAGGATAAATAACAACTTTATTATAGGGATCATTAAAATAATTATCATCTATATCTGAGCCAAATGGCAAAGGAATTTTTACTATCTGACCATTTTCATACTGCCAATCCACAGAACCGTGTAATTTGGTGTATCGGACGACCTGCTCCACATAACGAGGTTCTCCTCTAATGCCGGGTGGGTTATAATGATAGTCCAGATCAACTCTATGAAATCTCATTATAGGTTTAAGTTTTCCTATAAATCTGTCTAAAGTGAGGACTCCAGTTTCATCTAAACCAAATTCTATAAATCTGTCATAATTAGTAGTAAAAATATTCAGCCTGTCTCTGGTAGCGGTTCTTGTAGAAAAACTTAACAAAAATTTTTCAAGTAACAATAAATTATTTTGATACATATCATCTTCAAGAAATTTTCTTTCATTTTGCAGTAATACACTTAGAATATTTTTGAATTGACTATTAATCTCTTTTTTTAGAGTAGTATATTCCATATCATTTTTTTGAATTTCATACCCTTTCAAAAGTTCCATAGCAATTCTTAAATCATCCTCAAAATTTGCTGCCCCTCTACCCAT
>JALVMZ010000090.1 GCA_027032655.1 Desulfobacteraceae bacterium | reverse complement strand
GAAAGAGTATCACACTTGTTCACAAAGGTAATATCCAGAAGTTTACAGAAGGTGCATTCATGAGATGGGGATATGAACTGGCACGGGAAGAATATCCTGATAAGACCATCTCTTACAATGATTGTGAAGGGAATATTCCAGAGGACAGGATTCTTATTAAAGATGCAATTGCAGATATATTCTTTCAACAGGCACTTACAAGACCTGATGAATTTGATGTTATTGCTACAATGAACTTAAATGGTGATTATATATCAGATGCTCTTGCTGCCCAGGTGGGAGGAATCGGAATGGCACCGGGGGCAAACATAAACTACGAAAAGGGATATGCCGTATTTGAAGCAACACATGGAACTGCCCCAAAGTATGCTGGTCTTGATAAGGTGAATCCATCATCACTGATTTTAAGTGCATGTATGATGCTTGAACACATGGGATGGAATGAGGCATCAGTGATGATAAAAAAGGGGCTTGAGGAGACCATTCAGTCCAGGAATGTTACATATGACCTTGCAAGACTAATGGATGGTGCCCGGGAGGTGTCATGTTCCAGATTCGGGGAGCTTATCTGCCAGCACATAACCTCCAGATAATTTCTTAAGTATAAGAGACTTTTAATCTTCGTGCTGTTCCTTTTAATCTCTTATCATATGTCCAGAGAGGAGCTCCTGATAACTTAGCAGATGCCAAAAGATGGACATCAACGAAACCGATTCCAATACCACTTAAATGATTCTGATCAATAAAATACAAATACTCGGCAAGGTCTATTGTGGGAGCTTTTGGAAGGGCTTGAAGCAAAGTTAATATTTCAGATCTATTTTTTATATTACCACATGCTAACTCCCCGATTACAAAAGGATGACACAAGACCTCTCCGTCAATCAGTAACTCTTCAAGCATCGGGTCATTATATCGGAGGTGATTAACCCATACAGAAGTATCAACCAGAACCATTGTTGTTACAGTTTTGTTGACCTACGTCTGGATATAGGCCGAAGTTCCTTTTCAGTTCCTCCCAACCTTGCAAGACGCTTACCGCTTTCTCGAGCAATCAAAGCCTCTAAACCGAGTCTTACCAGGGCTGTTTTCTCTTTGATTCCAGTCAAGCGTGATGCCTCCTTCAGCATATCATCATCTATGTTTAGTGTTGTTTTCATACATATTAATATGTATATTTTATATGTACATGTCAAATAAAAAAGAATGTAAAAATATGTTTTATGTGCCATATCCAACGGGCATAATTAACAGGGGTTCATGTCTCAATGGGATACCCATTACCCTTATAACCTCTGAGTCATGGAATGCACCCACAATCCCTGCTTTCAGCCCCATAGCCTCTGCCTGAAGAAAGATATTCTGTCCCACATGCCCCACTTCTATCAGGGCATATCTTATCCCTCTTTCACCATACTTTGATGTGATCCTTGCATATTCAGATGTAATTACAAGATTTAAAGGAGCCGATGCCATCCACATCTGATGAAGGGATGCCCTGGCAAGCTCTCTCCTCTTATCCCCATGGGATATGAGATCAACCCTGTGTCCTGATGGCTCATAATGATATACACCCGGCGCAAGTCCCTCAACACCTCTATCCCCCACCACTGCATAGACATCGAGGGGATAGAGGGCTCCCCCTGATGGGGCAGATCTTTTAAAACCACCATCTTCTGTGATGCCCTGGGCCGAATAAAGGAGCTGTGACAGTTCTTCCATTGTGAGGGCACTCTTTCGGAAGGAACGAACTGTTCTTCTCTGCTTGATGGCCTTCTCCACACTCATGGAACCATCTATTTTGGGTTCTGGAAGGGTCATGCTATCCTCCTTTACCTTTTTTCTTTTTTTATAAAGACCCAATACTCTGGACCCGGGAAAAAGAATAAGTGATACAGACCAGATTAGAAATATGCGTCTTGAAATTCCACCAGTTGACATATTAAAATCTAAATCGTTTTTAATTTATATCCCTATATTAGTTATATTAGTTAATCTGATAGATAAATGCAAGACGGTGAATCTGGATGATTTTGGGAATTAATATAAACTATCTTAATTGAACGGGGGCATTATGAAGGTGGTATTCAGTGATAAATTTTATCAGGTCTATGCTAATGACCCTGCGGCTGAGCAGGGACGCATGGAGGCAGTAGTGGATGTGATAAAAGATAAAGTTAACTTTATTGAACCAGAGCCAGCCACAGAAAAGGATATCGGTGCGGTTCATACTGAATCCAGAATATACATGGTAAAAAAGCAGGGTATATATGATATTGCATCCCTTGCAGCGGGCGGTGCAATACTTTCTGCCAGGCTGGGGATGAAAGAGCCATGCTTTGGACTTATCCGCCCCCCTGGACACCATGCATCCGCTGATTCAGGATGGGGATTCTGTTACTTCAATAATATGGCAATTGCAATTGAATACCTTAAAAGTCAGGGCATTATAAATAACGCCTATATTCTCGATATTGATTTACATTACGGAGATGGAACCGTAAATATTCTGGGGAAAAAGCAGTATGTAACTGTTTATAATGTATCAGCAAGGACAAGGGATGAATATATGGATGAGGTAAGGGATGAGATGACAAGATGCAGGGCGGACATTATCGGTATATCAGCAGGATTTGACAATCATGAAAGGGACTGGGGTGGAACACTCAGAACACAGGATTACTATGAAATAGGCAGGATGGTAAGAGAGGCATCCATCAGGTCTCAGGGAGGGTGTTTTGCTATCCTTGAAGGCGGATATAATCATGAGGTCCTTGGTCAGAATGTGCTTGCCCTCATAGAAGGACTTCACTCAGTTCAATAATTTTTAGAAAGACTCTCTATCAGGTAATTTTCAATCCTTTGTTTAGTATTGCCAAAAAGTCTTAACATGATCAAACAGTATCATGTATAATTTTTCAAAAGAATTATAAAAAAAGAAGATGGATGAAGACATAAAGGCACTTATTAGAGGAGGAGAATGGAAAACTGAAATTGAATCTGATGCCAGCGAAACTCATGCCTGTATCAGAATATCTGAGGGTGCAGGGAAGATTCAGATATCTGGATGATGGGATGGTTAAACAGATTCAGGAACCTACAGATAAAAGATGGCATGAATTAATTAAATTAACAAATGTCACCATGTAATCTTAACCTTAAAAGAAACCCTTTCCGGTTGACCGGATACATTAAAATTGTTAAATTTTTTTAGTGTCAGAGATATATAAAGACCTGATGAGGATAGCCATATCAGAGGCCATTAAGGCAGGTGCTGAAGAAGAGGTTCCTGTAGGGGCCTTAATTGTTACACCAGATGGCACTATAATATCTAAGGCGCACAACAGGGTAATTGAGCTCAATGACCCTACAGCACATGCGGAGATCCTGGCCATAAAAGAAGCAGGGAAAAGAACTGGCAATTTAAGATTAAATGGATTGATTCTAATTTCAACCATTGAGCCGTGTATCATGTGCGCAGGGGCAATTATTCATGCCAGGTTATCAAAATGTATATTTGGTGCACATGACCCAAAATGGGGGGGACTGGGCTCTATTTATCAGATGGGCAATGACAGGAGGCTCAACCACAGGATAGAGATCGTCCCTGGCATCCTGGAGAAAGAATGCAGGGAATTGATGAAGGCATTTTTCCAGAGCAAAAGATAACAGGTTAAAGATATGAGGAGAGGTACCGAAGTGGTCGTAACGGGGTCGACTCGAAATCGACTTGTCCTGTGATGAGCAGGGCACGTGGGTTCGAATCCCACCCTCTCCGCCATTTTTTGAATAATTTCAATTAAATAATATTTAATACCCTGTGAAAGGCATGCAGTTCTCATAATCAGGGTGTTTCATTGACTTTGCTGGATTTTATGTTAAACTATTAATAAAATGTTGCTCCTTATATAAAATAGTGCGGAGAGATGTCCGAGCTGGCCGAAGGAGCGCGACTGGAAATCGCGTGTACCGCTGAATGGCGGTACCGAGGGTTCGAATCCCTCTCTCTCCGCCATTTTTCTTTTAAGCCAAATCATATTCAAAAGAGGCGTTTTATGTCATACGAGGTGATTGCAAGGAGATGGAGACCTCAGTTATTTCAGGAGGTGGTGGGCCAGGAACACATAACAAAGACACTGATAAATGCCATTAAGAACCAAAGGCTGGCTCATGCCTACCTTTTTAGTGGCCCGAGGGGAGTGGGAAAGACGTCGGTTGCCAGGATATTTGCCAAAGCAATTAACTGTGAGTCCAATACGGATGGTGAGCCATGTAACTCATGCACAATATGTAAAGATATAACAGAAGGGACATCAATGGATGTCCTTGAAATTGATGGTGCTTCAAACAGGGGTATAGATGAGATTAGGGACTTAAGAGAAAAGATAAAATATATGCCAGGCACTGGCACCTATCGCGTTTATATCATTGATGAGGTGCATATGCTTACAAAGGAGGCATTCAATGCCCTGCTAAAGACCTTAGAAGAACCTCCGGCACACATAAAATTCTTCTTTGCCACAACAGAACCCCATAAGGTTCCGGTAACAATTCTGTCAAGATGCCAGAGATTTGACTTCAAAAGAATCCCTTATCAAAGAATTATTGAACAGTTACGAAAGATTGCCGACGCTGAAGGAATTGATATCAGAGATAATGCCCTTGGCATTATAGCCCAGGAGGCAGATGGAAGTATGAGGGATGCAGAAAGCATCCTTGACCAGTTGATTGCCTTTGCAGGAAAGAGGATTCAGGATGAACACATCTGGGAAATACTGGGACTTATAAACAGGGATATCCTGTTTGATGCTGTATCTGCCATAATACAAAATAGGCCTGACAAATGTATCCATATAATAGAGAAGATTTATAACTTTGGATACGATCTCAGGAATTTTTATCAGAACCTGATGGACCAATTCAGAAAACTCCTTATCTCCCTTGTGGCACCGGATACACTTGAGAACTACTTAACAGAAGAAGAGCTAAGAAGACTGAAGGAATTAGCAAAAAGTGCTGGTGAGGAAAGACTCAGACAGTCACTGTATTTTTTAATTAAAAATGAGGAGCTTCTCAGGAATTCATCCCATCCAAGGCTGGTAATTGAAATGCTTTTGATAAGGCTGTGCAGGATAAAAGGTATTTTATCATTTGATGAACTCCTTCAAAAGATAAATGAGCTTGAAAACCGCCTGATGCTATCACCTGCCTCAGATAATCCTCACACAGGATTGAATGACCCGGCGGAGCCATATCATAGAGAGCGATTAAATAAAAAAGACAAAGGCAATCCGGCAACAGATGTCCAGGGATTACTGGATTTTATCTCAAAAAAGGACAGCATCATTTTCAATATGCTGGATAGCTGCTCTATTGATTTAAATGATCAGGGTCTGATTCAGATTTCAAAACCGGGTAACTCCTTTCTTTCAACCTATTTTGAAGACCCTGAAAAATTAAAATCCCTGAGGGAATATTGCTCTCAATACTTTGGCAGAGAGGTTAAAATCAGATTGACTGAAAAAGATGTTGAAAAAACACAAAGAAAAAAGGAATCTATAGAGACAAGCGAAGAACTCCCCCAATCTGTTATGAAATTGATACAGGTATTTGAGGGTTCTGCAAAGAAAATATCGTAAATAGGAGGTAAAAAGTGAAAAACATACCCAATATGAATGCCCTTTTAAAACAGGCACAAAAGATTCAATCCAGGATAACCAAACTTCAGGAAGAACTGGAACAGAGGACTGTTGAGGCATCAGCGGGTGGTGGCATGGTTACGGTTGTGGTAAACGGCAAACAGGAGGTGCTCTCAATCAAGATAGATCCTGAAGTGGTAAACCCCGATGACATAGAAATGCTTCAGGATCTGATAATTGCAGCAGTAAACGAGGGGCTCACCCGTGCTAAGGAAATGATTAATGAAGAGATGGGAAAAATCACCCAGGGACTGGGATTGCCCAATATGCCCGGGTTGCTTTAAATAGGATTACGAAGTTTTAAAAAGGAATTGCAGTTATGGGCTCATATCCACCTCCTGTTGAGCGTTTAATCAGAAACCTGACAAGGATACCTGGCATAGGACAGAAATCAGCCACCAGGGTCGCACTTCATCTCCTGCTTGATAAAGGAGGCCTGGCACGGGACCTGGCTGATAGCCTCATGGAAGTAAAAGAAAAGATAAGACTCTGCTCCATGTGTTTTAACCTCACTGATACTGATCCATGTAACATCTGCACAGACCCCATGAGGGATGGCAGAACAATTTGTGTTGTAGAGGGCCCAGGTGATCAACTGGCCATAGAAGAAGCAGGGATATACAAGGGCAAATATCACATACTGCACGGTGCCCTCTCCCCCCTCGATGGTGTGGGACCGGAAGATATCAAGATATCCAACCTGTTAAAGAGGATTGAAGATGAAGGCACAGAAGAACTGATTATTGCCACAAACCCAACACCTGAGGGTGAAACCACTGCTTCATTCATTGCAGGCCTGCTGAAAGACAGACCCATCACGGTTACCCGTATTGCCCTTGGTGTTCCCATGGGTGGAGACCTCAAATACATGGATTCAATGACACTGAGTCATGCACTCAAAAGCAGGCACAAGATTGAATCATGATAAAGAGCTCAACACTGAAAGAGCTTATGAGTGTATGCGGAAAAGAGCATACACTCATCAATGGGGATAAATTAAAAGAATACTCTTCCGATGCATCCAGGATATCCTTTTATCCGGATATTGTTATCTTTCCCGAATCCGCAGAAGAGATCTCTCGAATCCTAACAATAGCCAATAGAGAACGGATTTCGGTTGTCCCCAGGGGGGCAGGAACAGGCACAACAGGAGGTGCCCTGCCTGTCAGCGGAGGTATCGTGATTTCGATGGATAGACTCA
>JALVMZ010000089.1 GCA_027032655.1 Desulfobacteraceae bacterium | reverse complement strand
GGATTTCACACATGACATATATTTCAAGCCCTTCTTCTCCCTGGACAAGGCCGAATTGGGCCATCAGATCAATAACCTTTTTCCCCTCTTCCGGAGTCCTGCAAAAGGGGACCATTACCTTGATGTTAGAAAGACCTATTTCACTCCTTGCCTTATGAAGTGCCCTGCATTCAAGTTCAAATGCGGGTTTAAATTTTTCATCGTAATATCTGGATGCCCCCCTCCATCCTATCATGGGGTTGCTTTCCTTGGGTTCATAAAGGAATCCGCCAAGGAGATTTTCATATTCGTTTGTCTTGAAATCAGATAATCTCACAATGACATCATTGGGATAGAAACCAGCAGCTATTCTGGCAACCCCTTCTGCCAGTTTATCTATGAAGAACTGGGCCTTGTTCTCATATACAGCAGTTATCTCATTTATCCTATAAAGAACCCCAGCTATCTTCTGGTCGTTTTTGGCAAGCTCTTTCAGTTTTTCGTATTCTAAGAGAGCAAGTGGATGAATTCCTATATGGGAATTAATGATAAACTCAATCCTCGCAAGCCCTACACCATCATTTGGTATCATACCCTGTATAAATGCCTTTTCAGGAATTCCCACATTCATCATGATCTTTGTCCTGGTCTTTGGGAGCTCATCCAGATTCATCCTCTCCACTTCATATTTTAACAGACCATCATAAACATATCCTGTTTCACCTTCACAGCATGAAACGGTTATTTCCTGACCTGTCTTGATGACCTCATCCGCATTGCCTGTTCCAATAACACATGGAATACCCAGCTCTCTTGATACAATGGCAGCATGGCAGGTCCTTCCTCCTTTATTGGTTACTATGGCACTTGCCATCTTCATTATTGGCTCCCAATCCGGATCTGTCATGCTTGTTATAAGAACTTCACCCGGTTTGAAGCGATTTATCTCAGAGGCTGATTCTATTACATTTGCCACTCCCTGGCCCACCTTTGTTCCCACCGCAGTTCCTTTTACAAGCACTTTGCCCTTTTCAAGTAGTTTGTAATTTTCGTATGTATTTGTGTCTTTCTGGGAGTGGATGGTTTCAGGTCTTGCCTGCACAATAAATAGTTCCCCTGTGCCAACATTGATACCATCGCCATCTTTTGCCCATTCTATGTCCATGGGCCTGAATGTTCCTGCCTCTTTGCTGTAATGGTCCTCAATGATACATGCCCACTCAGCGAGTTTCAGAATCTCATCATCTTCCAGGACATATCTGTGTCTCTCTGCAAGGGTTACAGCCACATTTTTTACTGTTGCATCATCTTCCATTGAGTATGCCAGTTTTACATCCCTATCACCTACCTTTTTGCTGATTATGGCCCTTTTACCCATTTTAAGCGCAGGTTTAAATACATAGTATTCATCAGGATTTATTGTTCCCTGGACCACATTTTCACCAAGACCATATGCGGCCGTGATAAACACTGCATCCCTGAATCCAGTCTCTGTATCTATTGAAAACATAACCCCTGAGTATGCGGAATCACTGCGAACCATCTTCTGAACAGCTATTGAGAGGGATACATCAAACTGACCATAACCCTTATCATGCCTGTATGAGATGGCACGGTTTGTAAAAAGGCTTGCAAAACACTTTTTACATGCTTCAATAACATTTCGTTTTCCCCTTATATTTAGATAGGTGTCCTGCTGGCCTGCAAATGAAGCATCAGGCATGTCTTCTGCAGTTGCTGAGGAGCGAATTGCAACATCAAGATTGTCCAATCCTTTCTGGCCAAATTCCTCTGCCAGTTTGTCGTATGCCTCATAGATGACCTGGGTAAGATCAGGGGGAAGCTCAGCAAGTCTTATCATATCTCTTACCTGTCTTCCCTTTCTCATGAGATTTTCCATATCAGATGTATCTAAATCTTTAAGGATATTTTTTATCTCATCCTCTATTCCAGCATATTTAAGGAAATAGCGGTATGCGTATGCAGTAATGGCAAATCCATTGGGAACCCTTATGCCTTTGTCATGAAGTTTTCTATACATCTCCCCAAGAGAGGCATTTTTGCCTCCAACAAGAGGCACATCCTCAATCCCTATTTCATTAAACCATAGGATGAATTCCTTTCCCTTTTTTATGGTCATAATCTTTCTCCTTTCGGGGAATTCCGTTCATATGCCTAACATGTAAAGAAATTATTGTCAATTGACAAGATTTGTTATATGAAAATCCGCATGGACT
>JALVMZ010000088.1 GCA_027032655.1 Desulfobacteraceae bacterium | reverse complement strand
TAATCCCATACATGAGAGGATACACAGGATATTTGAATCTTTCTTAGAGATTATCAGGCGATTTAATCCAGAGGAGCTGGCCATAGAGGATGTGTTTTTTGCCAAAAATGTAAAGAGTGCGCTGAAGTTGGGTCATGCAAGGGGAGCGGTGTTGATAGCATCTGTTCAGTGTGGCCTTAAGATTTATGAATATTCTCCCCTTGAGATAAAAAAGGCAGTGGTTGGTTATGGAAGGGCAACCAAGGAGCAGGTAAGATCAATGGTAAAGACCATACTGGGGATAAAGGATAATCTGGGCCTTGATGAGGCGGATGCACTGGCAACAGCAATCTGTCATGCCCACTGGACAAAGTATTAAAGAAGTATCAGTATTGAGGATACAAAGGGAGAAGTATTAAAGTATATAACTCTGGGTTTTATTAAATGATAGCGTTTTTAAAAGGCACCTTAATAAAGAAGAATACGGATGTGGTTATTATTGAAACAGGTGGAGTGGGTTATGAGGTATATATCCCCCTTTCCACATTCTACAACATACCCGAACCTCAAAATGAGGTGAGTTTAAATATTTATACCCATGTAAGAGAAGATACCATTTCACTTTTTGGATTCAGCACAGAATTAGAAAAGCAGATATTTATGCTCCTGATATCAATATCAGGTATAGGACCAAAGCTGGCCTTAAACATACTATCCGGTATAGGGCCTGATGATCTCATCTCTGCTATAGCCAGTTCAGATATTTTACGGATTCAGGGCATCCCCGGTGTAGGTAAAAAGACAGCGCAGAGGATTGCCCTGGAACTGAAGGAGAAGATTCCGGATTCTCAAATAAGTCCAAGACCCGGTGCAGAGATGGGCAGAGTATTGCCCGAGCATAGATATCTTATTGATGACGCACTTTCTGCCCTTGTAAATCTTGGCTATCCGTCAAGGTCTGCAAAGGTAGCGGTGGAAAAGGCATACAGTATTGCAGAGGAGCAGGACCTGGAAACTTTGATAAAGGAATCCCTTAAAATACTTGTTTCTGATAAAAGAATCTGATTTAAATCCTTTTAAGGAGTCCTGATGGATAAGAGACTGATAGACCCCCATATACTGAGTGATGAGACACCCTCTGAAGTTACCCTGAGGCCCAAGAGCCTTGATGAGTATATAGGACAGGAGGAGCTGAAAAGAAATCTCAGGATATTCATTGAGGCAGCCAGATCAAGGTCAGATGCACTGGATCATGTGCTTTTTCACGGGAGTCCTGGACTTGGTAAGACATCCCTTGCCCATATTATTGCCAGGGAACTGGATGTAAATATAACAAGCACTTCAGGACCTGTAATTGAAAAACCAGGGGATCTGGCTGCAATACTTACAAATTTAAAACCAAGGGATGTGCTCTTTATTGACGAGATTCATCGTTTGAATCATGTGGTTGAAGAGATACTGTATCCTGCAATGGAGGACTTCCAGCTTGACCTTGTAATCGGGCAGGGGCCCTCTGCAAGGACAATGAAGATAAATCTACCACCCTTTACATTGGTGGGGGCAACAACAAGAGCGGGTCTTCTAACACCACCTCTCAGGGAGCGATTTGGTGTAATATTGAGGGTTGATTTTTATAAACCAGAAGAGCTCCAGAAGATTGTTATGCGATCTGCCAGATTGCTTAATATTCCCACTGAGCCCGATGGTGCATATGAGATAGCAAGAAGGGCAAGGGGGACTCCAAGAGTTGCAAACAGAATACTTCGCAGGGTAAGAGATTATGCAGAGGTTGAAGCGGATGGGGTGATAACCATGGAAGTGGCAAAGAGGGCACTTGACATGCTGGAAGTGGATGAAGAAGGGCTGGATAAGATGGACAGACATATCATCTCCACCATTATTAATAAGTTTAATGGAGGCCCCATAGGTATTGAGACACTTTCCGCTGCAGTGGGAGAAGAAAAGGATACCTTGGAAGATGTGTATGAACCATTTCTTATACTCAAGGGGTATCTCAAGAGGACTCCCAGGGGCAGAGTGGCAACAAAGAGGGCCTATGAACATCTGGGAATTAGTTTTGAAGAGGGAATACAGCAGAAATCTCTATTTTGATAAGAAGGTGAGCTAAAATGACGGATTTTTCACAGAGCAGGAGTCATATAACCACATTTCATATCCTGGTAAAACAGGATAGGAGATATCTTAAGAATCAATTGAGGCTTCACTCCAAATGGAAAAAGACCGTTCTGATTATCCCCCTCCTGGCAACTGAGTTTACTGATCCTGAAAACCGGCCAGTTTTTGAAAATATTCTGAGACACTTAAGAGATGTCACATATCTTTCACACATCATCTTTGGGCTGGATAGGGCCACAGAGGAGGAGGCCTTTTTATTAAGGGATATGATAGTTGACTATGGAATCAGGAATCACATTATCCAGTGGAATGATGGGCCTGGTTTTAAAAGCATTTATGATAGGTTAAATAATGCGGGGTTTGCCATAAAGGAACCCGGGAAGGGGAAAAATATATTCCTCAGCACCGGTATTGCAATTGCACTGGGAGCCTCATCAATAGGACTCATTGATGCTGATATCAGGACATTTCATAAGGTTCAGCTTGACCGCCTGTTCTATCCTGTGGTGGTCCTGAATTATGATTTTTCAAAGGCATACTATGCAAGGATTAAGGGGAATCAGCTTTATGGAAGGGTAAAAAGACTCCTGCTGGATCCTCTGCTACTCGCACTTAAGAGGAAATTCACCGAGACTAAAGAAGATAAGATGCTGAGGCTCATAGATTTTCTTCTGGGATTCCATTACCAGCTATCAGGTGAGGTGGTCTTTAACGCAGATCTTTTAAAGAGGATGAGATTTGCCACCAACTGGGGGCTTGAGATATTTACCCTTATAGAGGTATTCAGAAAGGCATCATATCCAGCACAGGTGATGTTTACCCAGTATCCCTTTGACCATAAACACCAGGTGGTGTCTGAAAGCGACCCCTCAAAGGGGCTTAACAGGATGGCAGTGGATATAGTCACCACACTGATGAATGCCCTGGTGATAGAAGAGGGGCTGGAGATTACGGATACCTTTTTCAGGGACCTTGCAATCACCTATCAGGCCATTGCAGAAGAGCAGATAAAGAAGTATTCAGATGATGCAAGCTTCAATAACCTTGATTATGACAGGGATGCAGAGGAGGATATGGTAAACAATGTATTTATGAACTCAATCCTCTATGCTGGGGAACTTCTCATATCTCCTTACAGGCTTACAGAGAGATTTTTCAGATTTGTGCACTCTCATCCTGAATTCAAACCATTTATTGAAAATGGTCTTGGGGATGTGATTCTAAAGGTGGAGGATAAAACAGCAAGCAGTATTTTTGAAATACCAAAGACGGTATCATGGGAACGGGTTTCAAATAAATTGCCAGACATATTTTTTGACATAATTGAGGTGGTGGAAGAGGAAAAGAGGAGGTTTTCCAGATAATTTCAGTTTTGGAGGACATGGTTATTGGAGCTGATGGGAAATTTTTAATATTCACTGACCTTGATGGAACCCTGATGGATAGTGATACTTATGGATGGGAAATGGCCTCTCCAGCCATTGAAGAATGTAAAAGACGCTATATCCCCATCATAATCGTATCAAGCAAAACAAGGGCTGAGATAATAAAGATCAGAGAGATACTTGGGCTCAGGAGCCCTTTTGTATCTGAAAATGGAGGCGGTATATACTTTGATCCTGAAGAGGCCTCACCTCCTGAAGAGGCCATAAAGCAGGGAGGATTCTTTCATATCCCTGTAGGAGTTCCTCATGATGTGCTTGTTCAGGCATTAAAAGAGATTTCCGCTGAGACAGGCCATAGTCTAAGAGGATTTTCTGATATGACACCTGAGGAGGTTTCGTCTCGAACAGGGCTTGATATTGAAAGTGCAAGGCGGGCATTGATGAGAGAGTATGATGAACCATTTATAATAATGGATGATAATCCTGATATTAATCAGATAACAAAATCGGCTCAGAAGAGGAATCTATCAATTATTAAAGGGGGGAGGTTTTTCCATCTCAAGGGCAATTTTAATAAGGGTGATGCGGTATTGAAGATTATTAACTGGTATTCTGAAAGGTATCATAATCCATTGAGTGTTGCTCTTGGAGATGGTCCCAATGATATCTCCATGCTTGAGAGGGTGGATATCCCCGTGCTTGTTAAGAGTCCGTTTAATGTGAAAGGAATGGCCTCTCACATAAAGAATCTGATAATTACAGATAAGATGGGACCGGAAGGATGGAATGAGGCAGTGTTAAAGATTATTGGTTGAAATATATTAATAAGATTATTAAATAGTTGATATCTATATAGGAGGTCAAAGGCTAATGTTTCAACAGGAGATAAATCCAGAAGGGATAAAAAAGGCTGAACTGATTGTGTGTATTCCTTCATATAATGAGGCGGATTCAATAAGCTTTCCCACTCAGCAGGCAAGTAAGGGATTGAAAAAGTATTTCCCTGATAGAGATTCGGTTATTATTAATTGCGATAACAATTCACCTGATGGAACAAAGGATGTGTTTCTGAATACACCTACTGATGTGCCAAAGATTTATATTTCAACTCCTCCAGGGGTTAAGGGCAAAGGGAATAATTTTCTAAACCTGTTTAAAAAGACCATAGAAATGGGTGCAGAGGCGGTGGTGGTGGTTGATGCGGATCTTAAAAGCATTACACCTGAATGGATAAAGCATCTGGGGGAACCACTCTTTAATGATTTTACATATGTTGCCCCCCTCTATGTGAGACATAAATACGATGGAACAATCACGAATAATATAGCATATCCACTTTCCCGTGCGCTTTACGGCAGAAGAGTGCGTCAACCCATTGGGGGTGATTTTGGGTTCAGTGGTTCACTTGCAAAGGTATATCTTGAAAGTGATACATGGAATGACGAGATTGCCAATTTTGGGATAGATATATGGATGACCACCCTTGCATTTACCCATGGGGGTCCCATATGTCAGGCCTTTATGGGAAGGCCCAAGATTCACAGACCCAAAGACCCTGCTGCATCGCTTGGCCCCATGTTCAGACAGGTGGTTGGCACAATATTCAGGCTCATGCAGAGCTTTGAATCATACTGGATGAAGGTAAAATACAGCAAGCCCACTGCCATATATGGATTTGGACTCGGGGAGACCGAATCGCCTCCCAAGGTTGATGTAAACACAGAGAGACTCTTTTCCCAGTTCCATGAAGGTTTTAACAGATATATGAAGATATGGAGGGACTTACTCTGTCCTGATGTTTACAATAAACTCCTGGAGATAAGGGAGTTGAAGGAAAGATTGTTTGCCTTCCCCACTGACCTGTGGGCCAGGATTCTCTATGATATGGCCATTGCATACAGGGATAAGATTCATGATCCTGACCTGATGCTGGATTCTCTTATCCCGCTATACTATGGAAGGACATTCTCCTTTGTGAAAAAGACTAAGAGGATGTCAACAAAGCAGGCAGAAGAGGCCATAGAAGAAGATTGTATGGTATTTGAAATGACAAAACCATATCTGATTGCAAGATGGAATCAGTCAAAGAAAGAGCAGAGCGAATAAGATGTCCAATTATCTCAAGATAATAAGGGAGAACCTGAAACAGGCATTTCAAAAGGCACCTGAGATCCTGGAAAGATCCCTTCCAGCTACGAGACAGGGGGATTCATTCAGTTTCAGGGCATTTGGCAGGGATTGTCTTGTAAGTCATGATTCCATATTTCTGGATGGTAAAAGTGAGACGGGTCCCATGGGAGTCATAATATCCATTTATGTGAAGCATGTGGATGATCATGAGGTGGTTACTGAGCCATTTCGTTCATTTAGAGAGTTTCCGGAAAGCATGCCCTATCAGGGACCATTTAAGGTGAATACCGAATCAGTGCTTGTGCCATATGTGGAGAGGATAAAAGAGTCAATGGATTTAATAATCAGCAGATTTGATGGAAGTGTTTATAATAGGGCCATGGGTGATTTTGCCTTTGTATTATATCCCCTGCCCAGAATAGCCCTGTTATATGATTTCTATATGCCAGACGAAGAATTCCCTGCATCTGTTACATGTCGGTTTTCCTCAAATGCCAATCTGTTTATGCCCCTTGATGGCCTTGCAGATGTGGGAGAATACACATCAAAAGAGATAATTGAAACCGTAAAATAAGTTGGTAGCCTATCCGGATGATACTTTCAACTGCACAGCCATACTTTGCACCGTATAGCGGGTTTTTCCTGAAGATATATATGTCAGATGTATTTGTGCTCCTTGACACTGTCCAGTTTCCAAGAGGGGGAACCTGGCTCACAAGAAACAGGTTCAAGAATGATAACGGCGTTTTCTGGATCAATATCCCTGTTTGGAAAAAGGGGCTCGGTCTTCAAAGGATAGATCAGGTAAGGATATGTGATGAGTTTTTTCATCCTGAAAAGATATTATTATCCTTAGAGCATGCATACTCCAGGGCCCCCTATTTTAAAGAGCATTATTCTTTTCTACAGAAGGTATTTAATGACAGGCCAGAAAGACTTGTGGACATCAATCTTCAGATAATAAACCATATCATGGATTATATGGGTATAAATACCAGATTACTGCTTCTCTCAGAGCTTGGTATTCATGGGAAAGGAGATGAGCTTATAATAAACATATGCAGGGGCCTTGGTGCAGGTGTTTTTCTTGCTCAAAGACCCGCAATCAAGTATATGAATCAGGAATCTTTTAAAGAAGCAGGCATAGAGATTAAGTGGTTTAACCCTCCCATTCCTGTATATCCCCAGCTCTGGGGTGATTTTATCCCCAATCTTTCAACCCTTGACCTGTTATTTAATTGCGGAACAAAGGCCCTTGACATCATCACCCAGAATACAGC
>JALVMZ010000087.1 GCA_027032655.1 Desulfobacteraceae bacterium | reverse complement strand
TAAAACAGTTAATAAGATTACAGAGAAGTCCCGATGATATTGCCCAGGGCCTGATCGAAACCATAAATCTTTTAAGAAATACCATTGAAGCCCGTGATGAGGCGTATGCAAGACTTAAAGAGGCACAGGAGAGGCTTGAAAATTATGCAAAAAATCTGGAAAAGATGGTTCAGGAAAGAACCATTGAACTTAAATCCGCAAAGGATGAACTTGAGGTCCTGAACAGAGAACTTCAAAATAGAGTCGAAAAACAGGTAACACAGCTAAAAAGATATGATGAACTAAGGCGTTACCTATCTCCGAAACTGGCAGATATAATTCTTTCCAGAGGTGAAATATTAGGAAGCACACCTAAGAGAAAAATGATGACAGTCCTGTTTTCTGATATAAGAAATTTCTCTGCTATAACAGACAGCCTTGAACCTGAGGAGATATTTCATCTCTTAGACAGATACCTATCTGAGATGACAGGACTTATTCACAAATACGACGGCACCCTTAATAAGATAATGGGAGATGGAATGCTCGTATTTTTCGGTGACCCTGTATCAGTGGATAATCATGCCCAAAAAGCAGTGATGCTGGCTATTGACATGCAAAAAAGCGTATCTATCCTGAAAAAAGAATGGCAACACTTTGGACATAATCTTGAACTTGGAATAGGAATAAATACAGGATTTATGACCGTGGGCAATATTGGTTCAGAATCCCATAAAGACTATACTGTAATAGGTAATCAGGTAAATCTGGCAGCAAGACTGGTCTCACTGGCAAAACCTGGCGAAATACTTATCTCTCAACGCACATACAGCAGGGTAAAAGACATGGTAGATGTGGAGGAGGCGGGCATCATCAAATTAAAAGGCCTTCATCACCCTGTAAGAATCTATAAGATAAAGTATTAATATTAAGGTAATTGATTAAATTTTGGCACCGATTATATAGTTGTCAGAAGATGTCTTAGTTACTACATTATGAATCCTTCGGGTGTCCTTCTGACACCCTCAGGATTACTAACACAGTTTTTATGATACCATCAGGATAATAGAGTGGAGTTTTAATTTGTCTCTATGTCCTGAGATTATCAAGACTTTTTCTGCTTGAGTGCCATATAGACCCTTTCAGGGGTAACGGGCAGTTCCTGAATCCGCACACCAACTGCATCATAGACCGCATTCAGAATTGCAGGTATTGTGGGCATAATCGCCCCTTCGCCCACCTCTTTTGCACCAAAAGGGCCATTTGGCTCATTGCTCTCAATAATAATGCATTCGATATCGGGCATATCCAGTGCCGTTGGTATCTTATACTCTGCAAGGTTGGGGTTGAGTATCCTTCCTTTACTGTCAAATTTAACCTCTTCAAATAGTGCCTCACCGAGTCCCATGGAAAGGGAGCCCTCCATCTGGCCTTCAACAGATGTAAGATTAATTGCCTTGCCACAATCATGGGCATCATACATCTTATCAACCCTTACCTGACCTGTCTCCATGTCAACACTCACCTCCACTACCTGGGCAGAGCATCCATATGCGGGTGAAGTGCCAACTGCTGCTCCCTTATAGGAACCACCCAGTTTGGGCGGCTTATATTTACCTGTTCCAACAATTGTGCCTCTTTTTAAATACGCAATCCTGGCTGCTTCCCGAAATGTGAGATTTTCATCGGATGGATTATCGGTCCAGCCCCTGTGCTCTTTTATGTATCTGGTCCTGAGTTCTGTAAAATCCACAGGGCCTGATTTAAACAGGACATATCCCTCTTTGATGTCCATATCTTCCACCGGCACATTTAACTCTTCGGATAGCACTTCCAGAACCTGCTTTTTCACATTTTCTGCGGCCTCCTTTGTTGCATGTCCTGTCATGAGAGTAGTCCTGCTGGAATAGGCCCCAAGGTCGATTCCATATTCGGTATCCCCTGAGGAGATAACCACATCTTCAAGCTTAACCCCCAATGCCTCTGCTGCTATCATTGCCAAAGCGGTATCAGCTCCCTGCCCAATATCGGCAGCACCTGTGAAGACATGAACGGTTCCGCCATCTTCTGAGAGCTTTATTGTAACTGTGGCATGATAGGTATCAGAACGATATATGGGATAACCCGCACCTGATACAAAGAAACCGCATGCCATACCAATACCCTTACCCTTAGGGAGCCTGCCTTTCTTCTCTTTCCATCCTGATTTCTCTTTTACTGCCTCAATGCACTCCTTCAT
>JALVMZ010000086.1 GCA_027032655.1 Desulfobacteraceae bacterium | reverse complement strand
GAGTAATGTTAGAGCTGTTAGAGCATTGTCATTTATTTTTTTCTCACCATTATTTTTATAAAGGTAATTAGATTTATCTAACAAATAGACTTGGATGTAGACAAAAATTGGTTTAATTTGATTTCATAGTATATTTAAAACTAATCAAAATTCAAAAGGATATGACCAAATTTCATCCTCAACAAATCCATAACAATCTTGCAAAGGAGGGAGTGATTCCTCCCTGTGTAAATCCCAGAAAAACGAGATGAATCGAATAAGTATAAAACCTGCTTCCTGTTATACACTTGAACAGATAATTGAAATAGAAAAGGAATCCTATCCCAAGACCAGTCTATCCGCTGATACATTTATTTATTACTTAAAATATTTACAGGATGGATTTGTAGTAATAAGTTATAATGGAGAACCTGCCGGTTATATATTATTTGAAAATTCAGGACATCTGCTATCAATTGTTGTCAAAAAGGACTTTAGAAGAAAGGGGCTTGGAGAAAGACTTATCAATTATGCAATCTCCAGATCAAAAAATAAACTATGGCTCGAAGTTCGTCCTTCCAATAGGAGAGCAATAAAATTCTATGAAAAAATAGGCTTTAAAAAAATAAAACGAATTCCTGGATACTATGGGAATGAAGATGCTATTATAATGAGACTTTCAAAAAAACCAGATAAAGAGGCTTAATGAAAAAATCAAAGACGAAACCGGATCAAAAAGAGCTCGCTTTACTTGCTGAGAAATTAATAGAAAAGCAGTTCACAATGACAATTGGAACAGCCCAAAATGGAATACCATGGTGTGCGCCGGTCTATTATGTATTTATAAGTCCTGACTTTTTCTTTTTCTCCTCTCCATCTTCAAGACATATAAAGGAAGCAATTTCAACAGGGAGAGCATCATGCGCCATATTTGCGGAATCAAACACCTGGAAGGATATAAAGGGACTTCAGATGGCCGGAACAATAGAGGAGGTCTCATCGGAGGACATTGCATATTCTGCATTCAAGGAATATAAGAGAAAGTTTCCATTACTGAAAGAGCTATTTCAAAGAAGTGGTTCGCTCACATTAAATGTATTGATCAGGGCCTTCAGTGTAAGACTTTATCGTTTCAGACCTCAGTTGATTTACTATCTTGATAATAGTATAGAATTTGGATTCAGAGAAAGGATAGAGTTTAGCTAATATTATATCCCCAGAGCATCCCTCTGATAGAGACTTAAACATCTATCGACAACATCAGGGTCATAGAGAAGTCCCCTGCCCTTTTTTATCTCATCCATTGCCACCTCAGTTCCTAGGGCAGGTCTATAGGGCCTGTGAGAACTTATTGCCTCCACAACATCTGCCACAGCAAGTATCCTTGCCTCCATAATTATTTCATTACCCTTAAGTCCATGGGGATAACCTGAACCATTAAGTCTTTCATGATGCTGGAGAGTAACTTCTGCGATTGGCCAGGGAAACCTTATATTCTTGAGTATCTCATATCCAGTAACAGGATGGAGTTTTATGAATTTAAATTCAAGTTCAGTTAACTTGGTGCTCTTATTCAAAATCTCAACTGGAACGGAAATCTTTCCAATATCATGAAGCAAGCCACAGATACGAATCCCTTCCACATTCTCTTCTCCCAGTCCCATTTCTTTTGCTATTCGCTCTGATATTACAGAAACCCTTTCACCATGACCGGAAGTGTAAGGATCTCGTTGCTCCACCAGTTTTGCCATTGCAAGAGTAATTCCCCTGAAGCTCTGATTCAGAAGGAACTGTGATTTCTTTAATTTTAATTTTGTATCCAGAAACTCTTCAATATCTCTAAACACATAGACGAATTGTGCATTTTTAGCTTCTCTTCTTATAAGACTCATTGAGATATGGAATGTCTTATTAAGATGGTAAAGATGCTCATCCCATATTTCTGATCCCCCTCTTTCAAGAAGTCTTTTCTGAGGACAGACAGTGCATGGCTTATCTTTTCCGAAAATCAAAGAATAGCATGGTTTCCCGATAAGTTCCTTTGGGTTACTATTAAATAGTTCTGCAAATACCTTATTTATTCTTTTTATCTTTTTATCTTCTCCTACAATCATGACACCATCAATCATGGAATCAAAGGTCTCCCTCCACTCTTTAGCGGCATTTTCAATCTCCCTCTGCATCTTTCTTATGTCTGTAATATCATCTAATATTCCTTCATAGCCTATTATCTTTCCTTTCTTATCCCTTAAAGTATAAATTGATAAAACAACCTCTCTAACGGTCCCATCTCTTCTCTTAAGGAATGTCTCAAACCACCTGACATCAGTCTTTTTCTTTAACTCAGCTACAATCCTATCCCTGTGCTCGGGATTTACATAAAATTCAATCACATTCTTCCCGATAACATCTTCTCTATTATGATAACCCAGAAATTCAATACATGCTATATTGACATCGATAAAAAATCCCTTTCTATCAGTTACAAATATTGGATATGGAAGTCTTGTAAATATCCTCCTGTATTTATCTTCTGTTTCTGAAAGGGTGAGATTCATAATTAAACATCTCTCTTATTTATAATTTTGTTTAAAAGAGGAAACAGATATTTATGATATATATTGTCCCATGCATAATTAGATATAACCTTCCTGAACATTCTGTGGGGTTTAAGTGCCTGAGCAAAATCCCTTATTTTGATGGCAATCTCTTCCGGAGTTTCATCAATATCAAACATACATATATCATCTCCGCCAATCTCTTTAAAAGGTGGAATATTAGAACATACAATAGGAAGTTTTATCATTCCAGCTTCAAGCAGAGGAATTCCAAAACCCTCCTGAATACTTGGCAGGAAGAGGACATCTGATATAAGATAAAGATCTCTGATTATAATTCTATCTGAACGAAGTTTCTCGCCACTACTGAGCTTATGTCCTGTTATTATTATTACATCTTTCTCTATGTTATGAGTTCTGGCAATTCTTCTTAATTTATTAAAATAACGAAGGGATTTTGGTTCATGAGGATCATGGGCACCTGTTATTAGTAATCTTGCCTTGACACCCAGTTTTTGTAGTTCAGCGGTAACCTTTATTGATAGCTCTATATTCTTTCTGGGTATCAAACGGGATGGTTGAACCATTATAAACTCAGCTCTAAAAAGATCTTCTTCTCTTATAAGTCGGACAGTTAAAGGATCCAGTTTGAAAAATCTTACTGGATCTATCCCATTTGGTATTACATATAAGTTTTTTCTTTTCCCATATAACTTTGAAAACATCCTCTTCCTGCTCTCTGATATTGCAACATAGTATATCCCTGCATAAGCCCTTTTTAATATATTCCACGGAAAAACATCAAGATATGCTGGATAATCAGGATAAAAATATGGGGAATCATGATTCCAGCTTATTATTGGAATTATCCCATCCCTGGCCACCCTGTGAAGTCCTGCACTGAGGGGTAGGTTATATGGCATGGTCAGCACATTATGGGCAATAAGAATATCAAATCCCTTGAGCTGTTCACTCAGATAATTATAGATATCTTTACTAAGACTCTCAAGGACCTTCGTATTTCCAGCCTTACTTTCCTCGTGTGCCTTTATGATATCCTTGTTTCGAGAACCAAGAAGAGGATTTAACTCCACCTCAATATTTTCATAAAATCTTCCCCCATCTCCTGAAAATACTTTTACATTGTGATAATAACCTGTAAGAAGATGGGCCTGTTCACGGACAACCTCTTCTACTCCGCCAACAATGGGAGGACATGAGTAATGAAGCAGTGCAACATTATATTTCCGTTTCATTACGAACCACAGTGCATATTCAGGACATCGATAAGTCTTAAGAGATGCCTTTCAAGGACTTCATATGAAAAATATCTTCTACCAAGCTGATAGTTTAAATCTGTTAATTTCCTGAGTCTATCCTTATCATATAATACCTCTTTTATCCTATCTATGGTATCAGAGGTAACAAATCCCTGAATGGTTATTACATCAAATCCCTTTGGTTCAATATCAGATATATATATTGAATAACGATTAACCACAATTGGTCTTCGATAATAGATTGCTTCAAGGAATGCATTCCCAAATCCTTCATAACCGGATGGATAACATACAAGGTCTGCTGATTGATATACATCCCCTATGTTATATTTATCTTCATCTTTATTGCTATATTCATGTTCGGGATTCACCAGTTTATCTATAGATAAAATTTTTACCCCCAGGTTTCTCGCATATTCCTGAATCCTCCTGTTATATACATCTCCCTCATCGTCTGCTGAATGCGAAATTACAAGTATTGGTTTCTCTAAATTTAATAAATGAACAATCTCAATGCTTCTTTCTATCCACTTCCTGGGCACAACCCTTGTGGGCTGAAGCACAAATATGTCATCTTCATCAAGACCTATCTCAGCCCTCAGACTCTTTGCCCTTTCTGGATTATTAACCGGAGGCGTTGCAAAATCATATACATTGGGTATAATGGTATTGGAAATCCCTTTTCTGAAACTCAATTGCTTGCTTGCAATGGAGTTTATTACCACATGCTGGATGGAATCCAGATCAGGTGGAAATGCCCACGATATATAATCCTGCACACAATTTATCAGAAATCTGTCCCTCTCCCATGAAAAATCATGGTGGTGGGCAATGGTAGGGATTCCTGTCTCTGCTATGAACTCAGCAAGAGCAAGAGCAAGGGGTATATTGAGGGGTATTGCAAGCACATTTTCAGGTATTATAAGATCAATATCAAATTCATCCACAAATTTATATATCTTCTCTTTTAAATAATCTCTTAATGTATGAATCCTCTTTGTGACCTCTTTATCTCGATGGGGTGTCCCAAAACATTTATCAGTGAGTGTAAGTATCTCGGGATGCTGGAAATGAGCCTCTTCCACCAACATACAACGCTCAGGTGTTCTATCATTTTCGCCTGAAAAATAGAAGCAACTGAGGGCATTCCGTTCAAGCACACTTGCCCACTTTGCAATCTCTAAGGAGACACCATCAGTCCCTGAAATCCTGGTTGATATAAAGCCCACATTTCTGAAGTTATTAATTCTTTGAACCATTTGACTCTCACACCCTCCTTTTTCTTAAATGCTTGAGTTCAACCTGAATTATGAACACCTATTAATTCTACCGCTTATTAACCACCTGCCTCAATAATGTCTTGAGATTCTATTCCAACAAGATATGAGCCATCAAAACGTCCCTTCTTTATCTTCGTAACATGAACCACAGTTCCCTTTACATCTATCATGGAATTCTTTGCAAAAAACCTCATCTTCTTAATCTTTGTGCCCGTTTTTAGGTATCTCAGTATATCAGCCTTATCTGGCGGAACTATTACACCAAGCCCGTATTTGGAACTATCAAGCACATTCAGAGAATATCTTTTTTTATTTGATGGAGCATCAATTTCAATCTCAACAGAAATCAACTCCGGTCTTTCGTAGTATATCCTCTCATCTCTTCGTCTTTCAGTAACCATAGAATTTTTATCCTATTACTTTAATTTTCAACAGCTCCCTATACTACCCCATAATCTGCTTTCTCAATATTTTCAGGGAGAATCCTGTCAGAGATTGCTTTTAATATATATAAAAAAAAATTCAATTGTCAAAATAATTTATATCAACAATAATTAAAAAAAGAATATCCAAACAGAAATATTTTTGATTTCAATAGGATAAAAACAGGAGATTTCCATCAAGAGGAGGCCAGTATTTCATCTATCCTTGATGATAACTCTTGAAGAGTAAATGGTTTCTGAATAAAACCGCTACATCCCATGTTCATAATTTTCTCTGCCTGTTCATTATAACTATAACCACTGGACAAAAGCACTTTTACATCACTTTTTAACTCTTTCAATCCTCTGAAGGTCTCCATGCCTCCCATTCCTGGCATAATCATATCCAGAATGACCAGATTTACTCTCCCCTTCATCTGTTTATACCTTTCAACGGCCTCCCTGCCACTCTTTGCAGTAATCACCTCATATCCAATCATCTCGAGCATCTTCTTTGACACATCAAGGACCATATCCTCATCGTCAACAATAAGTATAACTCCCTTTGTTTTACTTTTATCTTCTTTTTCTCCTTCTGCACTCAATTTGCTCTGGTCAGGATCCAGGGCCGGCAGGTATATGGTAAAAGTGCTTCCCTTCCCTTTCTCACTGTATACATTTATTATTCCACCATGGTTTTTGATAATTCCATAAACTGATGCAAGACCAAGCCCTGTCCCCCTACCAAGCCCTTTTGTAGTAAAGAATGGTTCAAATACCCTCTGCCTTGTCTGCTCGTCCATACCAACACCTGTATCAGTAATGGAAATCTTCACATAATTACCAGGATTAATGGTATAGGGAAACCTATGAACCTGACTTATAACTGCATTATTTGTCTCAATAAAAATATCTCCTCCATCTGGCATGGCATGGCCTGCATTTATCAAAACATTCATAAAAACCTGATCCATCTGTGACCTATCTGCTTTTACCATCCAGAGGCCCTTCTCCAGATTCATGTGAATCCTTATATCCTTTCTTGTCCTTTCAAATATGGTCCCATTGGCCTTAATAATATCATTTATCTTAAGTGGCTTTGGTTCATACATCCCACCCCTTGCAAAGCCAAGAAGCTGTCTTGTGAGATCAGCACCTCTTTTAACATGTTCTTCAATATTCTTGAGCCTTTCATATTTAGGGTCAAAGGTATCCGTATCCAGCAACAACAGTGAAACATTCCCCTGAATTCCCATCAGGAGGTTATTGAAATCATGGGCTATGCCACCTGCAAGTGTGCCCAAGGATTCCATGCGCTGGGCTGCATAGAATTGTGCCTCAAGGCGATTCCTTTCTGTGATATCAGACAGGGTAACAACACTACCCATTATACTTCCATTTTCATCCTTGATGGCTGCTGCACTCAAGAATATGTCCAGCACTCTTCCATCTCTGGTAAGCCTCTTTGTCATCATCCTTACTGGTTTACCATATCTTTTCAGCTCTTCTATCTTATCTTTGGTCTTTTCTTTCTCTTCATCAGGAACAAAAGGGATATGTTTGCCTTTGACTTCTTCTATGTTCCATCCGAATAGTCTTGTAAACGCACGATTCATCAAAATTGGATAACCATCTGTATCATATACAACAATGGGCTCCGGACTTGCCTCAAAAACCGCCCTGATTCTGCTCTCGCTTTCTCTCAGGGCATTCTCCATCCTTACCCTATCCGTTATATCTCTATAATTTGCATATACTATAAGCCTGTTTTCCTTTCGGGTCACTATATCCACAATCACCTGAACATGTATGGGAGTTCCATCCTTCCTGTATCTTAGACCCTCAAACTTTACCCCTTTGCCGGACAGGACTGTTTCGGAAATCTGTATAGCTTCATCCCTTACATCCTCATTAGTAATAAGGTCATCAATATCTTTTCCAACCACCTCTTCTGGCAGATATCCAAATATCCTGGTAAAAGCAGGATTTACCCATAAAATAGTGTTTCTTTCATTTGAAAGCACAATTCCATCTGATGAGTTCTTGAGGACCTGTTCAATGGATAAATCTTTGAGATTTAGGGCATCCGTCCGTTCATTATTTATAGATGATGGGGTATCAATCATAACCATTCCATCTTTTTATATCGAATTTTAAAATGATTTTTTATGATATTTAGCCCAAATTTTCAACCCATCTTTTAATAAAAATTGCAGTTTAATCCCTCTGGCTCTATTATAGAATAGGTGGAAAACTCTATTAAAAAGAAAAAAGGTGGTAAGAACCCCGAGAAGGAAAGATCAAAAGAGAAGAGGCCTTATCACCATAGCCAACAGGCAAGAAAATGGTATCACAATTTTACTTAGACTTAGGGGTGCAGTGTATTAATTCTTGTGATAGAGATAGGAATGGGATACCTATATAATGGAAAAACAATAAATAGGGCGTTATGATAAGGATGATAGAAAGAACGGGTATTTTTCGAAGCACTTGCTTACAGGGACCGGGGATTGAGGAAAATCCTTAAAGAGAAAACTTTTACCCTTTTCCCTCTGACACAAAATTTTTGATATTACTGATATTACCAGGAGAATCCATGGGAAGGGGCTTTTCAAAAGACATATCTGGAGACAGGTTCCACATAATTACCCTTGGATGCAAGGTGAATCAGTGTGAGTCCGCATCCTTTGAAAGAGAACTTGTCTCATCTGGTTGGACACCGGCAGAGTCAGGTCAGGACGCCCATGTGGTAATCATAAATACATGCACTGTCACACATAATGCTTCCGCTCAATCCAGGCAGGCCATAAGGCAGGCCATAAAGGCAAATCCCTCAGCACTTATTATTGTAACAGGTTGTTATGCACAGGTATATCCACAGGATATCAGCAAAATAGAGGGTGTGCATATAATTGCTGGCAACACAATGAAACATAAGCTCACCACACTAATAAGAAACAGTAACCTGTGGGGCAGTCCTGAAATGCTAATAGGAGAATTTAATCATGGTGTCCCGTTTTATCCTGAAACTCCTCCCTACACATCCACCAGGACAAGGGCATTCCTTAAGATACAGGATGGGTGTGATTCTTTCTGTTCTTACTGCATTGTGCCTTATGCCAGAGGACCAGCAAGGAGTATGCCTTTGAAAAAGGTGATATCCATTCTAAAATCACTGGCAAATGAAGGATATAAAGAGGTGGTAATCACCGGCATACATCTGGGTAGATATGGAAAGGATATGGAAGATGGCACCAGCCTTAAAAACCTTTTAAAAGAGATAGAAAAACATAGATTGCCCATTAGGATAAGGTTGAGTTCACTGGAACCCCAGGAGATTGATAGAGAACTAATTGAGATGGTGGCAAATACAGAATGGCTCTGTCCCCACTTTCATATACCACTTCAGAGCGGGGATAATCATATACTGAGTTTAATGAACAGAAGATATAAAAGAGAGGACTTCATAGCGCTTATATTGTCTATACGGAAAATAATGCCATATGCAGCAATTGGAGTGGATGTTATGGCGGGTTTCCCAGGAGAAAGTGATTCTGCCTTTGAAAATACACTGAACCTTTTAAAAGGGCTCCCGATATCATATCTCCATGTGTTCCCCTACTCTCCAAGAGAGGGAACGCCTGCTGAAAAATTCCCCTCAAAGGTTAGCCCGGAAATTATCAAAAAAAGGACATCAATACTCAGAAAATTAGGAAAGCAGAAGAGGGATGAGTTTTCCATCTCATGCATTGACCTTGAATTAGAAGTCCTATCCCTTGGTGCTCATGATAAATTTCCTGGATACTCCAAAGGACTGAGTGACAATTATCTCAGTATCATATTCCCTTCCAATAGACCTCTGGAAAATACCCTTCTTAAGATTCATATTGACCGAAAAATAGATGATTACCTGGAAGGGCACATTAGTGAATTATAATTCTTGCATCCACTATGAAGGCTCCGCCTCTTTCAGGCATAACGAACACAGGATTCAGGTCAATCTCCTGAATCTCAGGAAAGTCAATCATGAGTCTTGATGTCCTTATGAGAACATCCTCCACTGCCTTCACATCATAGGGTGCTTCCCCCCTTACCCCTTTAAGTATCTGCCACCCCTTTATCTGCTGAATCATTAACCTTGCTTCCCTTCGATTGAAAGGGGCAACTCTCCAGGACACATCCCTTATTATTTCCACCAATATTCCACCCAGACCGAATAGTATAACAGGGCCAAACACATCATCCCTTTTGCCCCCCACTATGAGTTCTTTACCGGATATTACAGGTTGAATCATGACCTCTATATTTTTTGTCCCCGCAATATGATTCAGATCCCTGAATGCCTTTATAACCTCTCTGGAAGTGGAAAGATTGAGTTTAACCGCGCCTGCATCTGTCTTGTGTGAAATATGGGGTCTATTTAATTTCATACAAACAGCCTTTCCAAATGACCGCCAGATCTTGACTGCGTCCCTCTGTGAAGTGGCCACATCCCACACAAGAGTTTTGAATCCATATGCCTCAAGGAACATCATTGATTCCTTGAGTTCAAGATAGCCCTTCAACCTGCCTGCCTTTAATATCTTCTCTGCCATTCTAAGATTGTTTATCCTTATGGATGGGGCTTTCAGTGGATTTACCTTCCTTTTGGCCCACCTATGGGATGTGTAAAAGGCACGCATGGCATTTTCAGGCGCAGAAAATATTGGTATTCTGGAATTGCGTCTTAAATAATCAATCTCAGCAGATTCAGTAAAAACAAAGAGTGCTACTGGTTTACTGTATTTTTCAACAAGCTCTGCCACTCTGCTAACAAGCTCCCGGGATGCATCCCTTTCGGGGCCACTGGGGCGATAACCATGACCCAGCAGAACACCATCCACATCTTCCCTCTTTAACAGTTCTTCCACAATGTATTCATAGAATTGAAGGTCAAAAAGATCTCCCAGATCAAGAGGATTCTGCAATCTTATCACATGTGCCCTTACCTTGCTTTCCACCTTTTTCAGAAACTCCCGGGGGAACGAGGGGAGGCTAAATCCATAGTGCGCACATGCATCAGCAGCAATCACTGCATGACCACCGGAGCGAGAAACCACAGCAAGCCTGTTGCCCCTGAGCGGGGGAAGGGTAAATGATTTGGTATAATCCATTGCATCATCCATTGTATTTACCCTTATACAACCTGCCTGCTCAAGGGCACTCTCCACAATGCTGTCATCAGAGGAAAGTGCTGCTGTATGAGAGTGTGCAATCTGCCGGGTTATTTTAAAACGGTTGGATTTATGAACCAGTATGGGTTTTGTGGAACTGGATGCAATTTGCAAAAATGCATTACCATCAGTAAATCCCTCGAGGTATATAAGAATAATCTTTGTTCCTTCATCCTGTATCAGATATTTCAGGAGATCATTCTCATTCACATTCAGTTTATTCCCCATGGAAACGAATTTGTTTATTCCAATCCTCTCCTCTGAAAGAAAGGCAATATAACTCAGTCCCACACCACCGCTCTGGGCAAGAATGGAAACTGGCCCAAGAGAGACATCTCTCTGAAGAGGGAAAAAGGGCATGGCAAGGCCATTTTCCATGTTTATCACACCTATTCCATTCGGGCCAATGAATCTTATACCATACTTCTCAGCCACTTCCTGACATCTAAGACCAATCCTTTTCCCCTCTTCTCCTGCTTCAGAAAACCCCCCGGATTCAATTACCACCCTTTTTATCCCCTTTTCACCACACTGTTTAAGGATACCAGGAATCGTTCTGGCAGGAGTTAAAATAATCGCAAGTTCTATGGGACTGTGGATATCATCAAGGGATCTGTATATTTTCTGGCCAAAAATTACTCCTCCTTTTAACCCTACAGAAAGGATTTCCCCACCATAGCCAAATCTCAAACAGTTAAATACTATATTTTTCCCCAGATTGCTCTCATCAGGACTAACACCAATAACCACGATATTTTCAGGATAGAAAAATCCCTTCATAATACTTATCTTCTCCTTCTAAGCTTTCTTGCCTTCTCCTTCCATCCCTTTTTCTTTTTTCCCTTTGGAAGGCCTCTGTAATCCTTCAGTCTTTCCGCATCAAGGATAAAACTACCACCAAGAGCCGCTTTTTCCTTCTTTTTTTTGGTCTTTTCCGATTCTTTTTTTGACTCAGGAGGAGGCACAGGTCCCGCTATGTATTCCTTTGGAACTGTATCGGCCAGATATAACTGTCCAAATCTGTAAAATCTAACCCCTCTTGATATGGCTCTCTCTGCCATAATTTCCAGCACCACAGGATTATTATCCCGCCTTATACCAAGCCTCTTTGCAAACTCCTTTCTGTCAGATAGAATAATCTTTGTTCCGGGAGATGCACTGAGTCCTCTTTCAAACACATGTCTATGCGCCCTTCTTCTTACCGGGGTAAAGAGAATTGTGGGAATCTCCTCACCAGGATAACTCTCTTTAATATTCCAGAACCTATCTTTTGCCCTTATAGAGTTTTCCTTTAATTCAAAATGGTTTCCTGAATCATTAACTACTATCTCATTTATACTGGATACCCTCACATGAGACCAACCAGGCTCCTGATTTAGTGCCTTTACAAGCTCCTTGATCTTAACAAATCCATGTTCATCAGGCAGGATACCGAACTCATCAGGTCTATGTGAAAGCACATATATTAGAAACTTTGTCAGGCTTTCAATTCTTATCCTGAGTGCTTTTGTCATCTCTTTTAAATATATTGACTCTTATTTATTCCCTTTTATTTAAATCCAGCTCCACCTTCGATAGTTGCTTCAGGACATATCTTCTTATACCTTCAGGAGAGGACAGCCTCTGTTTTAACTTTCCATGGTCAATCATATTAAGCAGGAGCTCATCATTTCTTCCTCCGCATTTACAGCTCTGAATGCTCTTATATGCAGGCACCACTACTGTCTTAAAACATTTCCTACACCTGAATACCCTCTTTGAACCTGACATCTTCCCCCTCTTGGCAATGGGTTTTCCGTCAATCTCTACTATATCCATTGAAAAGTCTATAACAGGTGCATTGCTTATTGCGGTGCCAACACCATAGGCATCTGCAAAGCGATTATATTCATATATCCTGTATTCATTTATTCCGCCGCTTAAAAATATCTTCACATGTCTATAACCCCTTAAATCCAGTTCCCATCTGACCTCCTCCATAATCCTGACAAAGTCTCCTCTCCTTGAACCTGGGGTATCAAGGCGAACAGCAAAGAGGTCTTTTCCAAGTGCCTCAGCGACATTTATTGCTTCAATCTTCTCATCATTAAAGGTATCAATGAGACTGACCCTCCTGATGGAAGGGTCAATAATTTCATGAAATGCCTTTGTTGCTTCAACCGTTGAACCCATAAGAAGAATAAGGGCATGAGGCATTGTCCCCACAGGTTCCTGACCTGCAAGCCTGGCACCAAGCCCCACTGCCACTCCATCGCATCCTCCGATGTATGCATTTCTTTCCACCATTGGGGCAATGGTGGGGTGAATCCTCCTTGCACCAAAGCTGATTACATGACGACTGCCTGCTGCCTTCTTACATCGTGCTGCCATGGTAGCAATACCGCTTGCCTGACATATAAGCCCAAGTATAGCGGTCTCATATCTGCCAAAATCAAGATATTTCCCCCTGATCTCCATAACAGGCTCATATGGATGGAATATGGTTCCCTCCTTCATCATACGAACACTAACCGGGAGGTCCTTTAATAATTCCAGGCACTCTTCCACGCCTGCAAAGACTGCCCATTTCCAGCCTGATGGAAGCCCTTTTGCAATAAATTCAGCTTTTACCTCCTTGTCTATTCCTTTTTCTTTCAGAATCCTGGCTGTCCTCTCAAAATAGACATCAGTTACAAGACCATCCTTTATCTGCTGTGGAGTAGCTGTATGAATCAAGTCTAACCCCTCCTTAAAAAAATATTTTCACATACTTATAGTTACTCATTTCTATTTTGTCAAAAGCTATAGTGCATTTAGCCCCACAATGTTTGAGAATACATTCTAATAAAAAAATCATGAGATGTCTAAAGTTTCAAGGAAATATGACGATAATAGATTCAGAAATATGTGCAGGGGAGAATTATGCTGAGTAGCACCATATCAGCACTAAGGGCATTCGGAACCAAGGTAAAGATAAGCGCAGATAATGTGGCAAATCTCCTGACAGATGGTTACAAAAAAAGAAGGGTAACACTAAATCAGGGCCCTGAAGGAGAGGTAATTCCCGATATTGAAAAGATAGAGACACCAGGATACCAGATACTGGATAAAGGCCCATCAGGGGAAATGGTTTTGAAGGAGCTTTCAAATGTATCCCTTGAAGAAGAAATCCCTCAGACCATGATATCAAGTCGCTCATATCAGGCAAATCTCAAAATGATTGAAACAGAAGATGAAATGCTTGGAGATATTATTGATATCCTGGGCTGAATACAATCTTCCATAACCCATAACAATTATTGAATCCTGCCTCTCCATTAACTAAGATATCTTGAAGAGATTGTTGAAAAGGCCATTGTCACCCTTATGCCTGTGCATAAAATGAAAATATCATCAAAGGGCTGATTCAATCTCCTGGACCACCCTCCTTGCTGATTCAGCAGGATCCTCTGAGTCCCTTATGGGTCTGCCAACCACAATATAATCAGTGCCCTTTTTAATGGCTTCAGATGGTGTGATAATCCTCTTCTGATCATCTCCCGGCACTAAGGACCATAGAGGCCGTATCCCTGGCGTCACAACAATGGGTTCTTGACCCAATTCCTTTCTCAAACCTGCTACCTCATGACCAGAGCAGACAATACCATGACAGCCAGCATCCAAGGCAATCTTTGCCTTTAATATGACCAGTGACTTTATATCTTCACAATACTCCCTTGAATAACCTCCACGCATCAATTTATTTGAGTCCAGACTGGTTAATACTGTTATTCCAAGTATCCTGGTCTCCGAATATGTATCTTCATAAATATCTCTCAGAAAACCACCCCCTTCATCGCAATGAACAGTGACAAAGAGGGGCCTATATTTCATAGAAGACTTTAATGCCCTTTTGATTGTGGCTGGGATGTCATGGAGCTTCAGGTCAAGGAATATTCCTGCATCTGATTCTCCTCTTATAGCATTTAGTATATCTGGTCCTTCACTGATAAAGAGCTCAAGTCCCACCTTAAAAACGCCCACTTGCTCCCTTAACAATCTCACATACCTGAGTGCCTGCTCCCTTTCAGGGAGATCAAGGGGAAAAATCAGTCTTTGCTTTGCACTGTGCATATTCCTCTCCTTCTATGAATTATTCTGGCAAATTAATGTTCATGCATGATTTCTGAGTATCAGCTCCAATGGATTCGGATTTATATAACATTCCTTTAATAGATCTTCCCTCTGATATTTTTTTGAATAATGGTTTATCAGTGTTAAAACCATCAAAAAGGGTATAATGCCCCTCCTGTAGTGCTCTATTGATTCCTGAATCAACTCCCTTTCCCTTTCAGAGAGTGAGTTAGTTAACGACCTGATTATTTTTTTCATAATCTTTACATGCCTTGCCATTGTGGAGCGCATTCCAATAATCCGTGACAAAAGCTCAACATACTCTCTGTGTCCTTTGCTAAAACTCTTATGCCTATGAATCAGGGCATCCATCTCCCTTAAAGTGCCTGGGCTCTTTGAAAACAGAATCAATCTGTTTTCTTTGTGAAAGGACCTGATAGCCTTTAAACCTTTTCTCCCATCACAGGTTTGATACCACCTTTTAATCAAAAAAACTGATATAAAAAAATCATCCCTTATCCCTGAATTATGAAACTCCTGCTCATCCACAACAGGAATCAGGGGAAGACTATTCTGAAATATACTCTTAAATATCCCGGCGCCTCTGCGAACAACATGACCTCTTCCATCATACACCTTCACTCCATGTTTACCACAACTGGGAGATTTGCTCTTAAATATATATCCCATAAGTCTTTCATCTTTAAGGACCTTTATCTTTTTAAGTGCCCATGAGTGTAGTTTCTCTGTCACATCCTCCTGTGTCTTTTTTATCAAGAGCCTGGGCCTTTCAACATCTCCATATAGAATCATTGGTTGCCTGGGAATACCAAATCCTGCCTCATATTCCGGACATACGGGCACAAATGTTACATACCTCCCTATAGTATTCACTATATAGGGGTCCAATGAATCTTTGCCATCATATCTGACCCTTTTACCCAGGAGACAGGCGCTTATTCCTATCTTTACAGGGTTTCCAGAATCAATATTGGGATTTTTCATTTTGTTTGTCCCCCCTGGTGCAGGGAAGCCTTTATATATAACTAAATTTTGCTTAATATTGCCCAAAGCAGTCCTGATGTGCCTGTCATCATATTATCTCCAAAGGGACTCCCAAATATTAAAGGCAGTCTGCTGTTTTTAAGAATATCTCTTCTGGGGCCTGTTACGATTATGGGAACTCCTTCATTATATCCAATGGCCTCCCTGACATATGCCCCGTGCCCCCCCTCTTTTAATAGTGCGTCATGGCTTATTCTTGCCCAGGCAAGGCCATATATAAGAGATTCAAGCCTCTCAGGGGTTATATCAGATGTGTGGTATTCAAAGAAACCTGCTATCTTGTTGTCCTTTATGGAAGCACCAAGGGTATGGGATGTGGCAACATCAATTACAATATACCTATCTTTATCCTGCACCCACTGATCAAGCATTGCACCACTTATAGCACACATACCACTATCCATAACATATACCTTCCTGGCGGGCAATCTACCTGCCTCTTCTGATATGGACTTAAGCCTGTTTAAATAATCAGGCACATCATGGCTTGTGTAAAGGAGATTCTTTGGTTCAGGATCCACATCAAGTCTCTCTTTGAATATCCTCTGTCTGAATTCAAGGTGAGATACATCCTCAAGTGGGACCCCGTGATCCTGGGCACATACCCCAATGATATCAAACGAAAAATCAAGACCCAGTATCTGAACCAGATGTTTAATGCGATCATATTCTATATCACTGAAATATAGATGTTGATATCTATTGGAATGCTTTAATTCCTCTGCTTCATCATCATTTACCACCTTAATACCCATTGAACTGACCCTTTCTGGATTATGGTGTATGGTCTTTGATGCAGAATCAGAGATTATCACCTCAAAACCTGCTGAGACATGCTCTTTAAGGGTTGAACCTATCTCACCACCTCCCATCTCTTTTCCTGTTATCAGGATATCTTTTTTAAGCCCCCTGATCTCCTCGGCCATTCTCCTTGTGGGAGATTTTAAAACCGCTTTATAGTGGATATCAGCATCAGTATCATATAAAAGGATATCCAGAGTGCCTGCCCCAATATCCATGATCAGGAATCTCATTGGTTCCTCCTTATCCTGTTTTACAAAGGACTGGACAGTGACATCAGCATTATATATAAGAGGTCATCAGGATGACAGAGAGGGTATAAATCATTTTTCCAGAGCCCTCAACTATAAAAAACCACAGAAAAAGCCACCGCACGGATTCGAACCGTGGACATCCTCATTACGAGTGAGGTGCTCTACCATCTGAGCTACGGTGGCATAGAATTGGATATAATTTAAAGAATCGATTTTGTCTATATAAAATTGGCACTGCAAGATAAATCACCAAACATATCTAAAAATCTATTGAAAAAGTTTTTATCAAGATATAAATACTCCGTAATAGTATCCTTAAATTAATGTTAAATCCATTTATAGGAGTCTGAAATGGACTACAAACACGAGTCTTTCAAATGTGATAATTGTGAGACAGCGGAATTTGAAAAGGTATATAATTTTTCTCTCAGATTCCATGGAGTAAATTTTTCAGATGACCTCATTTATGACAGAATAGTGAATGAAAAATACAGGTGTATTAAATGTGGAAAGACCTTTTCCATGGATGAGATTACAAATGGACTTGATAAGATAAAAAGGAAATTTAAGAATAAAAAATGAAAAAGGGATAGTTCAGGATATAATGAAAACCATGTGGAAGAAGTATGTGGGGGCTGGTATTGGATATTTTTTTGCTGGTGCACCAGGGGCAATACTGGGATTCTTTATTACCAGACAATTTATAAAAAACCATAATCCTCTTATCAGTGATCCAGACCTTGAATCCTGCTATAAGATACTCAATATCCCGTATGATGCCACTCCCGCTGACATTAAACGGGCTTACAGAGACATGGTAAAAAGATTTCATCCTGATGCAAATCAAGGGACAAAAGGACATAATACATATCACCAGAAGATGGCAATAATAAATGAAGCCTATCAGAGACTGAGAAAAGTCAAAAATTTCTAATAGGTATTGATATTATATTGTTCTATATGGAATTCTGAATGGGATTTGATGATTACACTTGTATTAAATCTGCGCTCTAATTCCATTACAGAGTGTTGTTCATCTTCCTTAAGGATCTGCCCAATTTCAGGATGCACATTTAATACGACATGAGAAGGCGGGCTTATTACAGAGCATTCCCTTTCAATGTCTCTCAATATCTCATAACATACAGTCCTCTTTGACTTTATCAGTCCCTTTCCTTCACAATAAAAACATGGCTCAGAAATCAATCTGTTAAAATTTTCCCTTGTCCTCTTTCTGGTCATCTCAATGAGTCCCAGCTCAGACATCTTAAGCACATGAGTCTTTTCCCGATCCTTGGAAAGCTCTTCTTTAAGGGCATTGAATACCTTTTCCCTATCTGATCTTCGAACCATATCAATAAAATCAATTACTATTAGACCTCCTATGTTTCTCAGCCTCAATTGATATGCTATCTCTTTTACTGCCTCCAGATTGGTTTTAAGAATGGTTTCATCCACATTCCTTTTTCCAACATAACTGCCTGTATTTACATCAATTGCAGTTAATGCTTCAGTAAATTCAATTACTATATAACCGCCCGACTTCAACCATATCTTCCTGTCCATTGCCCTTGATATCTCCATCTCAATCCCATAAAAATCAAATATGGGCTCAATTCCATCATAAAGTTCCACATAATCCTTAATCCCGGGAGCAAAAGTATCTATGAATTCCATTATCTTCTCATACTCTTCCTTAGAATCAATTATAAGCCTATCCACCTCCTTTGTAAAAAGGTCTCTTACTGCCCTGAGACAGACACTCAGATCCCTGTATAGAAGAGCAGGAGCTGAAGCCCTTTCCATCTTCTCTTTTATACCTGTCCATATTTTTAGTAAAAAGTCCATCTCAGAAGAGAGCTTCTCCCTGGATGCCCCTTCACTCACAGTCCTGGCAATAAAACCAAAGGGAAGAGGCCTCATATCTTCAATTATGGTCCTTAGCCTCTTTCTCTCATCCTGGTCCTCTATCTTTCTGGATATTCCGATATGATTAACAGTTGGCATAAGCACAAGATTCCGTCCAGGAATCGAAATATGGCAGGTCAGTCTGGCCCCTTTTGTGCCTGTGGGCTCCTTTGATACCTGGACAATTATCTCCTGTCCATCTTTGATAAAATCCTCTATATTATGCTCATTATTATTCCCCCTTTTTGCTTCCCAAGATGTCATATCCTCTTCCCATATTTTAGTTAATCCCTCCTTTTCCAGAAACTGCTCCATCATAAAACAATCCATATTAACATCGGATACATAGAGAAATGCGGTTCTTTCCATCCCTATATCAACAAAAGCCGCCTGCATTCCCGGCAATACCCTCACCACTCTCCCTTTGTAGATATTTCCCATAAGTTGATTTCCTGTATCCCTTTCAATATGAAGTTCAGTCACTACTCCATTTTCCACAAGGGCTACCCTCTTTTCATA
>JALVMZ010000085.1 GCA_027032655.1 Desulfobacteraceae bacterium | reverse complement strand
ACTTGCACCATTCCTGGTGGATGAAGTGATGGATACTGTTCGTAAATTGAAGGAAGAAGGTAATTCCATTCTCCTTGTGGAGCAGAATGTCCGTGAAGCGCTTAATATATCGGATTATGCATATATAATTCAGACAGGCAGGCTAATGACCGAAGGGATTAAGGACGAACTCTTAGAAGAGGACATTATTAAAAGGGCATTTTTGGGACTTTAAATTACGGTGAGAGGTCTTGATAGGAGATGATTATAATTGGAGTTGATACAGGGGGAACATTTACGGATTTTGTTTATAAATCAGGTAATAAGTGGGGTGTATATAAGTTACTTTCCACTCCTTCAAATCCTGCTGAGGCTGTCCTGAAAGGACTTGTTCGTATTGCAGGCAAGAAGAAGAAAAAGATTGTTCATGGCTCAACAGTTGCAACAAATGCCATACTTGAAAGAAAGGGTGAGAAGACCGCCTTTATTACAAACAGGGGTTTTGAAGATATAATTGAAATAGGAAGACAGAACAGGACAAGGCTGTATGACCTTTTTTACAGAAAAGAGCCTCAGCTTGTCCCATCAGAGCTTAGATTCGGAGTAAAGGGAAGAATAATCTCCACAGGAGAAGAGATTGAGCCACTGAATCTAAAAGAGGCAGAGGATGTGGCAGATAGGATAAAATCCCTTGGTGTCAGATCCGTTGCCATATGTCTTCTTTTTTCTTATCTAAACCCTTCCCATGAAAAGAGACTTGAAGAGCTGTTTGATGGGGATATTTCTGTATCCATGTCCCATGAGATACTCTCTGAGTTCAGAGAGTTTGAGAGGGCCTCCACCACTCTCCTTAATGCCTACGTCTGCCCCAAGATGAAAAAATACATTGGATATTTAATCAACAATTTAAACAGTGATGACACCCTCAGCATCATGCAGTCCAATGGAGGGAGTATCTCTGCAGATACTGCCATGAGAGAGTCAGTAAGGACTATACTTTCAGGCCCTGCAGGAGGAGTGGTTGGTGCACATCAACTGGCAGAGATTTCAGGTTATCCCAAGATAATAACCTTCGATATGGGGGGCACATCCACTGATGTATCCCTTGTGGACCAGAATCCAACACTTACTGTGGAATCATCCATTTCTGGCTACCCCATAAAGGTGCCCATGATAGATATCCACACAGTTGGAGCGGGGGGCGGATCAATAGCACGAATCGATGAGGGGGGCTCTTTGAGGGTGGGACCTGAAAGTGCTGGTGCAGACCCGGGTCCGATCTGCTATGGAAAGGGGAGTGAGATTACAGTTACAGATGCGAATCTATTCCTGGGCAGGCTCATACCTGAAAAGTTCCTTGGTGGAAATATGAGGATATATCCAGATAGGCTGAATGAATATTTTTCATCCCTTGCAAAGAGAGCAGGTCTCAGCCCGGTTGAACTTGCTGAAGGAGTCCTTTCAGTGGTAAATGCCACCATGGAGAAGGCAATCAGGGTGATATCCGTTGAAAGGGGCTATGACCCAAGGGAGTTTGTGCTTTTTTCTTTCGGGGGTGCGGGTGGTATGCATGCCTCATTTCTTGCCAGGCTTTTAAATATCCCCCGTGTTATTATTCCAAAGAATCCAGGGATCCTTTCCGCGATTGGTATGCTTATGGCAGATATCATAAAGGACTATTCCTTAACAATCATGAGAAATCAACTGAACATTGATGGGGAAGAACTAAACAGACTTTTCAGCTCCCTTGAGCACAGAGCAACTGAGGACCTGCTAAAAGAAGGAATAAGCAGAGACAGGCAGATTCTTGAAAGATATCTGGATATGCGCTATGAGGGACAGTCCTATGAGATAATTGTCCCATTTGAGGATGACTATATTGGACTGTTCCATGAGATGCATGAGAGGAAATACGGATACAGGAATCCTGATAGGGTTGTGGAACTGGTGAATTTGAGATTGAGGGCGCGGGGAATACCAGAGAAACCTGTTCTAAAGAAGTCCAAACCGCAGTCTCCAGGAATCCCTGAAAAAGCCGTCCTGGGCATGAGGGATGTGGTATTTGAAGGTAAAACCATTAAGACCCCTGTCATAGAGAGGAACATGCTTAGATGTGGAAATAGAATAAAGGGACCTGCCATTGTGGTGGAGTATTCCTCCACTGTGGTTATTCCTCCCTTTGGAGAGGCAGAGATAGATGAATACGAAAATATCGTAGTGGAGGTATAATTTGTAAGATTATGAAGGTGAATCCCATACTGCTCGAAGTTTTCAAGAACAGATTCTCTTCCATATCCGAAGAGATGGGGGTAACACTTACAAGGACATCCTTTTCTCCAAATATAAAGGAAAGAAGGGATCTTTCATGTGCAGTTTTTGACCGCAGTGGAGATATGATTGCACAGGCCGCACACATCCCTGTGCATCTTGGATCAATGCCCCTGTCCGTTAAATCGGCCATTGAGAGTGTGAAATTCAAAAAGGGAGACATGGTGGTTCTGAATGACCCATTTAAGGGCGGAACACATCTGCCTGATATAACCATCGTTGCACCTGTATTTGCAGGGAGAAGGAAACCATCATTTTTTGTTGCAAACAGGGCCCATCATGCAGATGTGGGAGGAATGAGTTCAGGTTCCATGCCACTGTCCAGAAGTATATTTCAGGAAGGAATTATTATACCTCCCATGAAATTGGTGGAAGGGGGACGAATTGACAGGAAGGTGCTTGGCTTCTTCCTCAATAATGTCAGGACCCCTGTTGAAAGGGAAGGGGACTTTTCTGCCCAGATAATGGCAAATATCACAGGGGTTAAAAGGGTGGAGGAGATTATTGAAAAATACGGGCTTAAAATGGTGGATTACTATGCCAGGGCACTCATGGATTATTCAGAGAGAATGACAAGAAGACTCATTGAACGGATACCTGATGGGGTATATGAATTCGAAGATTATATGGATGATGATGGGATATCAGAGGAGAGGATACCTGTAAAGGTTTCAATCACAATAAAGGGACAGGATGCGGTGCTGGATTTTAGCGATTCATCTCCCCAGGTTCAGGGAAGCATAAATGGTGTTTACGCCATAACACTGAGTGCTGTGCTTTATGTGTTCAGATCACTCATAAAAGAGGATATTCCCACCAATGCCGGATGTCTGAGGCCCATAAAAGTAAAAACAAAAAAGGGAACAATAGTGGATGCGGAGTTTCCTTCAGCAGTTGCAGGAGGAAATGTGGAGCTATCTCAGAGGATTGTGGATGTTATACTGGGGGCGCTTTCCAGGGCCATACCGGATAAGATTCCTGCAGCAAGTCAGGGCACCATGAATAATGTAACCATTGGCGGAGTTGATTCAAGAAATGGCAGGGTCTTTGCTTATTATGAGACCTTGGGAGGAGGGATGGGCGCATCTATGAAATCAGATGGTGAAAGTGCAGTCCATTGTCACATGACCAACACAATGAATACACCCATTGAGGCCCTTGAATATGCCTATCCCTTTCTGGTAAGGGAGTATTCCATAAGAAGAGGAACTGGAGGAGGGGGCATTCACAGGGGAGGAGATGGGATTGTCCGTGAGATAGAACTGCTATCTGATGCAGAGGTAACGGTGCTCTCTGAAAGAAGAAGATACCCGCCTTATGGACTCTTTGGTGGAAGATCGGGTGCAAAAGGGAAGAATATAATAATTAGTGATGGAAAAAGGAGGGTAAAAGGTGGTAAGTTTCATGAAACCCTGAAAAAGGGTGATGTTATCAGGATTGAAACACCTGGAGGCGGGGGGTATGGTTCGATTAAACAGTAAGGTCAGGATGTAATTGGACGATAAGAGAAGTGATGAGCAGGAAGAAGACCACCAGAAAAAGGCAAAAAAAGGCAAAATACCAGCAGGAGATATATACGGACTGGTGCAAGGGATGTGGGATATGTGCCAGTTTTTGCCCCATGGGGGTGTTAAAACGAAACGAAGAAGGAAAGCCTGTGGTAAAATATCCAGAGAAATGTATTGGTTGCAGACTGTGTGAATACAGGTGCCCTGATTTTGCCATTAGTGTGCGGGAGAAAGAGGAGGGGTGATATATTATGGCGGAGCAGAGGAAAAGGGTGCTTCTTCAGGGTAATGAAGCAATTGTGGAAGGAGCAATTGTAGCTGGGTGCAGATTTTTTGCTGGTTATCCCATTACACCTGCCTCAGAGATAAGTGAACTTATGTCTGTAAGGCTCCCTGAGATAGGGGGCACCTTTATTCAGATGGAAGACGAAATTGCCAGCATAGGCGCAGTTATTGGTGCATCCCTTGCAGGAGCTAAAAGCATGACTGCAACCAGTGGACCGGGGTTCTCCCTCATGCAGGAGAACATTGGATATGCATGTATGACCGAAGTGCCGTGCGTTATAGTTGATGTTATGCGAGGGGGGCCAAGCACCGGAATGCCCACAATGCCATCCCAGGGAGATGTTATGCAGGCCAGGTGGGGAACCCATGGAGACCATCCTGTCATTGTCCTTGCCCCATCCAGTGTGATGGAATGCTTTGAGATTATAATAAAGGCATTCAATTTTTCAGAGAAATACAGAGTCCCTGTAATAGTTCTGTCCGATGGTTTTGTGGCCCATACAAGGGAGATAGTTGAGCTACCCACCAGAGATGAAATAGAGGTTATTGAGAGGATGAGACCCAGTATGCCCCCTGAGTGGTATATACCATATAAGGATGACAGCATGGGTGTGCCCCCTATGGCTGAATTTGGAAGTGGATACAGATATCATGTAACAGGGCTTGCACACGATGAAAGGGGATTTCCCACAAGCAGACCTGATGAGATTAATACCCTGATGTCAAGGCTTTTCAGAAAGATAACCCAGGGATTTCATGAGATACAGATTACCAGGTCATACCTGATGGAGGATGCAGAAGTGGGGGTTATTGCATTTGGTTCTGTGGCAAGGGCAGGAAAAAGAGCGGTGATGGAGGCAAGGGAACATGGTGTAAAGGCGGGTATGCTTCAACTTATTACCCTGTTTCCTTTTCCCAGGAAGACCGTTGAAGAGACCCTGATGAAGTGGAGAGCCGTTCTCGTCCCTGAACTCAATATTGGACAGATAAGCAGGGAGGTTAAGAGGGTAAATCCAGGAAATTGTAAGGTAGATAAGTATAACAGGATTGATGGATTAATGATAACACCTGGTGAGATACTATCAAGACTTACCAGGCTGTAGTAATGGGCAGATTATGGTGGATAAGGGAACCAAATTAATTCATAAATATCTCAGGCATGATAAGAAATTCCCTCATGTATGGTGTCCCGGGTGTGGCAATGGGATTGTCCTGGGTGCGCTTATAAGGGCCATAGATTCATTGGGTTTATCAAAGGATGATATAGTGCTTGCATCCGGGATTGGATGTTCAGGAAGGATGCCGGTGTATGTGGATTTCAATACCCTACATACGACCCACGGCAGAACCCTTACCTTTGCCACAGGCATAAAACTTGTAAAACCCCATTTGAAGGTAATAGCCATAATGGGGGACGGGGATTCAACAGCAATCGGAGGGAATCACTTCATCCATGCAGCAAGAAGAAATCTGGATTTGACCGCAGTCATAATAAATAACATGATATATGGCATGACGGGTGGTCAGCATTCACCCACTACCCCATATGGTGCATTTACAACAACATCCTCTTTTGGCCATATTGAGCATGACTTTTCCATTTCAGAGCTTGCCGCGTGTGCGGGGGCAAGTTTTGTTGCGAGGGGGACAGTCTATCATGTGGAATCCCTTGATAAGCTCATCCGGAAGGCCATTGAGAAGGTGGGATTTAGTGTTGTTGAGGTGATATCCAACTGCCATATACAATACGGAAAACGAAATAAGATGAAAGATCCTGTAACCATGATGAAGTGGTTGAAAGAGCATGCTGTTCCCGTTGAAAAGGCCCTTCAAATGAGCAAGGAGGATATGGAAGGGAAATTTACCATAGGGGTATTACAGGATGTTGAAAAACCTGTTTATACAGAGGAATATGAAAAGATAAGAAAACAGGCTCTCTCATCTAAGAAGAGAAAATGAAAAAGAAGCGAATAGAGATAAGACTTGCTGGTGCAGGGGGGCAGGGAATTATTCTTGGTTCAATAATCCTTGCAGAGGCAGCAGGTATTCATGATGGAAGATATGTTTCCCAGACAGAGAGCTACGGAGCAGAAGTAAGGGGAGGGGCAAGCAAGGCAGAGGTAATAATAAGTCAAAGCCCCATAGATTATCCCATGGCAGTTAAGCTGGATGTCCTGCTTGCCATGAATCAGGTATCCTGTGATGCATACTTTATGGATCTTAAACCTGATGGCCTTCTCATAGTGGATTCCACCTATGTAAAACAGGTGCCCACAAATAGATATATTTCTATCCCATTTACAGATATATGCAGGGAGAGGCTTGGAATTTCCATGCTGGCAAACATTATGGCACTGGGATCAATTTCGGTTTTAAGTGGAGCGGTTTCCATTGAGGGTCTCAAATGGGCAGTTGAAAATAGATTAAAAGGTGAATTAAGGAGAGCCAATCTCAGGGCACTGGATGAAGGAGTAAAGGAAGCAAATAAGATTGACCTTCAGAGTCTTCCCAGGACAGTCTATGTGGAAGAAGAGGAGATATGATGTGGAGGGACGAAGTCCCTGTGCAGGTCTATTTTTTGTGGGAGGTAAAGGACAGTGAGAGTAAATCCATATCAGGCACAGGTGGAGCAATTTAACAGGTGTGCTGAATTGATTGGGCTGGATGAGAATCTGAGAAGGAGGATTCTTGCAATAGACAGGGAATTAATTGTGAATTTCCCTGTTAAGATGGATGATGGCTCACTTCAGATGTTCATGGGATACAGGGTTCAGCATGATCGCTCACGGGGGCCTGCAAAGGGCGGAATAAGGTATCACCC